>JAZQAP010000694.1:0-6810 GCA_045545275.1 Thermoguttaceae bacterium
CTTGCAAAATCGGCGCGAAGTCGAGGTCGCCGAACCCGGGGCCGCGGAGGTTCGGGTCGTTCGCGTGAAAGGTCGGCGCGGCTCGACGACCGAGCGCGGCGCGGATCGTTTCGGGAATCGACGCGCTTTCGCCCCCCGCCATCGCCTTGCAGTCGAGGTGGGGCGGGGCCGTTTCCCGCGAACCGAGTTTGTCGATAAAGGCGAGCGTTTCGTCGGCGGTCGTCCAAAAGTTCGTTTCGGTCGGCGCGAGCGCTTCGAGCGCGAGCGTAACGCCGGTTCGTTCGAGCGTCGGAAGGACGAGCGAAATCGTTTCGAGCGCGGACTCCTCGGCGTCGGCGCGGCTAAACTCCGGTAAAATCGAACGTTGCGCGGGAGAGCCAAAAACGAGATACGAGCCGCCCAATTCGGCGCAAAGCTCGGTCAAGGCGATCAAATAGTCGGCGGTTCGACGGCGAACGGCGCGGTCGAGCGTCGTCAAGCGCAGGCCGGACGTGTTCGCCAAGACCCAATGGAGCCCGGAAACCGCGACGCCGGAAGCGGTCGAGGCGGCTTGAACGCGACGGCGAATCGCGGCGGAAACGCGGGCGACGTCGGTCGTTTTCGAGTCGCCGGAGACGAACGCCGGGTCGAGCGAAAACGGAGCCAACTCGGCGCCGTCGTATCCCCAAGCGGCGAACGCGTCGAACTGATTTTCAAGGGACCAACGCAAAAACATCTCGTTGCAAAGCGCGAATTTCATTGGCGGAACTCCGCAAAGGGCGGGAAGAGGGAATCGGTGAAATAGGGGAACGGGGCGAATGCGGGAACGACGGCGCGGGCGTTCGGAAGATCGGCGCGACGTCGCTATTAATATTTATTAATATTAATGACAAAATCGGCTCGCGTCGTCGACGAACGGCGTCGCGAACCGAGTCGGCTCGGCGAGGTCGCGGCGCGTTGCGTCGGCCTCGTCGAGCGTTTTTAAGCCGTCAAAATCGGTTTAATCGGCGGAAAAAGAATTATTTCGCCAATTTGTCTTGGATTTTGAGGTAGAGCGCGGCGCCCCAGGATTCGTAACCGACCGCGTTCGGGTGGAGGAGGTCGGGCATCACGTCCTTGGTGAGGACGCCGTCTTTGTTCATGAAGACGTGATTAATGTCGACCAATTCGACGTAATCGAGGTCGCGAACGGCGTAAGGCATCAGGGCGTTGATCTTGTCGATTTCCGCTTGTTGATCCGGGCGGCTCGTGCAGGGGAAGATTTTCAGAACGATAATCTTCATTTCCGGGAAGAGGGAGTGGAGCTTCGTAACGATGCGGCGGTTGCCGAGCGCGATATCGGCCGGTTGACGGTCGCGGCTCCAGGTGTTGTTGACGCCGATGAGGAGGACGGCCAGTTTCGGGTCGACCTTGCTCCAGTCGTAGTTTTCGAGGCGCCAAAGGACGTGTTGCGTTTGGTCGCCGCCGATACCGAGGTTGATCGCCTTCATGTCGCCGTAGTATTTTTGCCAAACGTCGGCGCCGGCGCCTTCCCAACCGTGCGTGATCGAGTCGCCGACCATCAGGACGTCGACGTCGCCTTTCTTGAGAAGTTCGTTCTTTTCGTTGAAGCGGCCCGTCCACCAGTCGCCTTCGCGCGGCGCCGGTTGAACGTCGACCGGGGTTTCGCCGAGGCCGTCGGCGATCATCGGTTCGAGCGCGTCGGCCCAAATTTTGTAACCGGCGGCGTTCGGGTGGAGCATGTCGGGCATAATTTCCTTCGGAAGCGTTCCGTCTTCCGTCAGGAACAGGTCGTTGATGCTGTAAAGTTGGACGTTTTCGACTTTGCCGGCGGCGTAAATGTCGCGGAGACCGGCGTTGATGGCGTCGACGTCTTTGCGGAATTTATCGCCGACTTTATGGTCGCGCGGGAAAACTTCCAGCAAGAGGATTTTCGTCGTCGGGTAGAGCGCCTTCACTTTGTCGACGACCGCTTGGACGCCTTGAACCGTTTCGGCCGGGGAGCTGTGTTGCGCTTTGACCTTATTGTCGCCGTCCATTTTGTCGACGGTGTGCCCGATGTTGTTCGTGCCGATCATAATGATCGTCATTTTCGGGTTGATTTTATCGACCGGCGAATTTTCGAGGCGCCAAAGAACGTGGCCGGTGCGGTCGCCGCTGATGCCGAAGTTCATCGCGTTGCGGTCGCCGTAGTATTCGGCCCAAACGTCTTTCCCGCCGCCTTCCCAACCGTGCGTGATGGAGTCGCCGATCCAGAGGAGGTCGACGTTCCCTTGCGCCATCCGTTCGGCTTGTTTCTTGAAGCGGTCGATATCGCGGTTTTCGAGCGTAACGGCGAGGTTTTCGGTAACGGCCGGTTGCGCGAGGGCAAGGGACGGCGCGCCGACGAAGGCGAACGACAAACCCAAAACGCCGACGACGAAGGCCGCCAAATTCAGCGATTTTTTCATAATGGCAAATCCTTTGAGGGGGTGAGTCCGACGGCGAAAGCGCGTCGGAAGGAACGAGGAACGGAGCGCGTCGAACGGCGACGCTCGCTTTTTCATATCTTAACTGAAATCGCTTCCGTTTTGAAGCGTTTTTTTTCGAAAAAGGGAAAATTTTTTCAAATTCTCCGAAAAGAACCTGTTCTTTATTTGAATTTTGGTTATAATTTCACTTGTCGCGCGTTAAGTCGAGACGGCGTCGGGGCGCGACCGCGCCGACCGTCGGGAATGAAAGAAAATTTTTTGGTTTGATAGACTATCGCGTCGTTTAACGGTAAACGTCGCGGAATCGTGCTTTTGTTATGTCCTTAGAAATTCGATATGTTAAACGGCTTGAAATGCGGTTCGATTACGTCGAGGGGACGCCTTTGCCGGAACCGACGCTGCCGCGGGGGTACTTTTGGACGCCGTGGAGCGCGGCGCAGACGGCGACGCACGCTCGGTTGATTTACACGGCGTTTCATCGCGACCTCGACGCCCGCGTCTTTCCGACGTTTCGCTCATACGACGCTTGCGAGCGGCTGATGCGGGCGATCGCGTCGAAAAAGGATTTTGTTCCGAAGGCGACTTGGCTGATCGGGCGGCGCGGCGGGCCGTCGGAGCAGGTCGATTATTGCGCGACGATTCAAGGAATGCTCAAAGGGGACGGAACGGTCGGCGGGATTTTGAACGTCGCGGTGATTCCGACCGCTCGACGGCGCGGGCTCGGGCGGGCGCTCGTCTTGAAGGCGCTGCAAGGTTTTCGCGACGTCGGTTGCGTTCGAACGACGCTCGAAGCGACCGCGGAGAACGCCGGGGCGGTGCGGCTGTACGCGTCGCTGGGGTTCGTCGTGTCGCGGGTTTCTTACGTCGAGTCTTATATCGAGACGGGGAAACGTTTTTGACGGTTAAGACGGTTGGGACGAACGGAACGATTAAGACGGTCGGCGCGGTTTCGACGAATGAGAGCCGTCGGGCGAAACGGAACGCTCGGCGGCTTTTTCTGCATTTTGCGCGTCGAAGCGCCGATAATGAAAGACGAACGCCGACGCCGGACGCCGACTTTTCGCGAGTCGACGGCGCGGTGAGGGCGGAACGAGCGAAAATATAATGAAAAAACCGACTTTATCGGAATAAACGCGGACGGATTAAACGGATTACGACGATGGAAGCGAAAAATCGGATTGAAGTTTTTGACAACGGACTCGCGCTGATCGCCGAAGAGGCGCCGTGGAGCGAAGCGCTCGCGTTCGCGATTCGGACGCCGGCCGGGTCGATTTACAATCCGTCGGGGAAAGCCGGATTGGCGAGCTTGACGTGCGAGATGACGACGCGCGGCGCGGGCGGGCTCGGGAACCGCGAGTTCTTGGAAACGCTCGAAAACCTCGGCGTCGAATCGTCGGAGTCGACGTCGCAGTCCTATATCTCGATCGGCGCGGTCGGGTTGGCGGAGCATTGGGAGCGTTCGCTCGAACTCTTGACGGCGCAAGTTCGCGATCCGATCTTTCCGGAGGACGAGTTCGAGTCGTGCCGTCAAATTCAATTGCAAGAAATCGCCGCGATCGAAGACGAACCGGCGCGCAAAACGCTGATCGAATTGGGACGCGTCTTTTATCCGGAACCGTTCGGGCGTCCGAGTTTCGGCGACGTCGAGTCGGTGAACGCGCTGACGCTCGACGACGTTCGCGACTTCCATCGCCGCTTTTTCCGTCCGAACGGAACGGTCGTCGCGGTTTCCGGACGCTTCGACTGGGAGCGGATTCGCGACAAGGTCGCGGCGCTCTTCGGCGATTGGAAACCGGTCGAAACGCCGGAGATCGTTCCGGTCGCGTCGACGACGTCGACCGTTCATCGCGAAACGGACTCGGCGCAAACGCATATCGGGCTGGCGTTCGAGACGATTCCGTTCGGCGACCCGGAGTATCATCGCGCTTGGGGCGGCGTCGAGATTTTGAGCGGCGGAATGAGTTCGCGGCTCTTCTCGGAGGTTCGCGAGAAACGGGGGCTCTGCTATTCGGTCTTCGCGTCGTACAACACGCACCAAAATTACGGCGGCGTTTTCTGTTATTGCGGAACGACGGCGGAACGGGCGCAAGAGTCGCTCGACGTGATCGTCGGCGAAATCGACCGGTTGCGCGTCGACCCGCCGACCGAAAGCGAAATGGAGCGAATGAAAATTCGGGCGAAGAGCGGACTCGTAATGCAGCGCGAGTCGACGACGGCGCGCGTCGGCGCGATCGTTCGCGACTGGACGTATTTGGGGAAAATCCGTTCGTTCGACGAGACGATGGCGAGTATCGACGCGCTGACGAGCGAATCGATCGCGTCGTATTACAAGGAGCGCGGCGAACGGAAATTTCGCTTGGCGACCTCCGGGCAGGCGCCGCTGAAACTCGACGAAGCGCGCCTCTTCTAACGGCGGTTGGAACGCTTATTAATTTATATTGGCAAAACCGACGGTTCGCCGTCGCGAAAGAACGAAACCCGGGAGCGCGCCGCGTCGGGCGTTCCCGGGTTTTTTGTCGTCGCCGCCGGGAGGTTTTGACGGTTTTAGGCGATTTAACGTTTTTTTGACCGTCGCCGTCGAGAGATTTTGGCGGTTTTAACGTCTTTATCGTTGTCGCCGCCGGGAGTTTTGGCCGGTTTTAGCTGATTTAACGGTTTTGTTGTCGCCGTCGAGGAATTTTGGCGGTTTTAACGGTTTTGTCGCTGTTGCCGCCGGAAAACTCTAACGGTTTTAGACGATTTAGCGGTTTTAACGGTTTTCTTTGCAGCTAAGCCGCTCGACGTCGAGTCGAACGACCGCGACCGCGTCGAGAGCGTCGTCGTCGAACTCCCAATCGCGAACGCCCGCCGTCTTATTGAGAATCGCCGTTAATCCCCGGCGTTTTTCGGCGACGTCGGCGAGTTCCGTCGCGACGGCGACCCCGACGACGCTCCGGTACCGCGCCGAAAAAGCGCAAGGCGTCGGCCCTTCGACCAACTCGAACCCGGCGTCGAGTTCGAAGCCGACGCGAGGATTTCGGCGGATAACGTCGAGCTTGCGCCCGGAACGAGCGGAGTGAAAATAGAAAACGCGCCGTCCGTCGATAATTTCGGCGCCGAAATTAACCGGAACGACGTAAACTTCGCCGTCGTCGTTTAGGCCGAGTCGCAAAACGGCGGATTCGGCGATTATCTCTTCGATTCGGGGCGGGTCGACGACTTCGCGGTCGCGGCGGCGCATTGGGGCGGCTCCTTTCGGGATAAAATAGGGGGAAGAGGGGAGAAGGGAAAGAGAAAAAAGGACGCGCTCGACGCCTTTCTCGACGTTCTTATTAATATATTGACAAAATCGGCGAAACCGAGCGGGCGCGACGCGGCGAGTTTGGCGTTGTCGCCGCGTCGGGCGGACGGTTGAACGAAGCGGTCGCGGCGCTTATTCCGCTTGCGCTGGTTTCGCGGGTTGCGTCGACTCTTGCGGTTGCGGAATTTCGGCGTCTTGGGCGACGTCGGCGGTTTCCGAAGTTTGGGCGTCTTGAGCGGTTTCGGCGGCTTCCGGAGCGCGGCGTTCGAAACGCCAAAGCCCGGCGCCGACGTTCTCCGCTTTCCAAAACGCGCCGTCGCGAACGAACTTGACGCCGGTCGCCGACTCCGCCGCCGGAACGCCGTCGACGTAAAGCGCGTCGTCGTTCGAAAGCGCCGGGACGTAAACGTCCGCCTTAACGTTGCCGGGGAGCGAAACGGCGAGCGAGTAAACCGCGTCGGTCGGGCGGGCGATTCGAACTTCGACCGGGCCGCGAATCGTCGGAACGAGCGCGTCGACTCGTTTCAAACCGGCGATTTGCGGCTTGACCCGAAGCGTCGCGAAACCGGGGCTCGTCGGTTCGACGCCGACCAGTTTGCGCGGGATAACGTTCGCCGGCGCCGCGCCCCAAGCGTGATTCCAGTCTTGGTTCGGCTTGTAACGGTCGTCCCAAGCCTCCAACGAAATCGTCGAGCCGACGCGGAGCATATTCAGCCAACCGCGCAGGTCGTCCGCCGCCATCCGCTCGAACCCGTACTCGCCGTCGTTCCCCTCGTAAACCGCGTCGAGCAAAAATTGCGCCCCGTAAACGCTGCAACGCATCCCGCGCGACCGAACGAACGCCGCGACGCTCGCGACGTTCTCCTCCGGAACGAGCCCGAACGCCAACGGGAACATGTTGCCGTGCAGCGACGCGTGATCGGTCGCCTCGCCGTCGCGATAAACGCCTCTTTCGGCGTCGAAAAACGTTTCGTGAAACGCTTTTTTGTGCTTTTCGATCTGCGCCGCGAAGAACGCCGCGTCCGCTTCTTCGCCGAGAATCTCCGCGAACCGCTTCGCCGAGTTCAGCGCGACGTGATG
>JAZQAP010000695.1:0-8272 GCA_045545275.1 Thermoguttaceae bacterium
TTCACTTCGTTTTTGTTGTTGCGCGTCGCCCAAAGGGTCGCTTCGTTGACGAAGTTGCGAATGTCCGCGCCGGTGAAGCCGACCGTTTTTTTCGCCAACGCGTCGACCGAAACGTCGGCGCCGAGCGGAATCTTTTTCAGGTACACGTTGAAAATTTCGACGCGACCCTTCAACGACGGGCGACCGACGGTGATATGACGGTCGAAGCGACCGGGACGCATCAACGCGGGGTCGAGAACGTCCGGACGGTTCGTCGACGCCATCACCATCACCGAGTCGTTTTGCGCGAAACCGTCCATTTCGCTCAAAATTTGGTTCAACGTTTGCTCGCGTTCGTCTTGACCGCCGCCGACGCCCGCGCCGCGTTGGCGCCCGACCGCGTCGATTTCGTCGATGAAGAGGATCGACGGAGCGTTTTCTTTCGCCGTCGCGAAAATGTCGCGAACGCGGCTCGCGCCGACGCCGACGAACATTTGGATAAACTCCGAGCCGTTGATCGAGTAAAACGGAACGTCCGCTTCGCCCGCGACGGCGCGCGCCAGGAGCGTTTTCCCGGTGCCGGGAGGGCCGAAAAGAAGCGTCCCCTTCGGAACGCGAGCGCCCATCCGCTCGTATTTCGCCGGATTTTTCAGGTAGTCGACGATTTCGATCAACTCCGCTTTCACCGCGTCCATCCCGGCGGCGTCGGCGAAGGTAACGCGCTTCGCTCGATCCGGTTCGTACCGTTTCGCCAAGCTCTTCGTAAAGGCGCCGAACCCGCCGCCTCCGCCGCCCATCATCTGTTCGTTGGCGCGGCGCATCATCCGGAAGATGAAGACGAGGAAAAAGATCGAAACGGCGGCGCTCAGGAGCATCACCAGCGACGAACCGTCTTGCGGCGTCGTCGACGTGTACGAGTCGAGCTTCGAACGGAGGCGCGCGTCGATCGTTTGATCGGAAAACGCGAACGCCGGCGCTTCGCAAACGTACTTCTTATGAAATTGAAAATTAGCGCGTTTTTTCGTTTCGGAATCGACAAGCTCGACGGCGTTTCCTTTTTTGTCGAGCGGAACGACGCGCCAACGTTGAGCGATTTGGAAGCCGAGTTCGTAATTTTCCTTTAAGTTCGCTTCCGCCGTCGCGACGTCTTCTTCCGTCGCGTCGCTCGGGAGGAGGCGCGTTCGGAGAACGTCGTCGCCGTTTTTCAACGCGATTTGAACGCCTTGTTCGGTCGTTTGGGAAACGGTCGCAAGTTGTTTCGCGCTCAGCGCTTCTCGGAGTTCTTGGGCTTTGTCCGGGTGTGCTCGGTCGAATTGCGCGATTAAGCGTTCGAAGGTTTTTTTGCCGTTCGGAACGATTTCCGCCCAACGGTCGAGCGAAGGAATTTCGCGGAATTCGCCGACTAAGCGGTTGCCCTTCAATTCGGCCGTTTCGATTTCGTTGGCGTCGAGCGCTTCGTTGAACGCCGTCCAAGCGATTTCCGTCGATTTCGAAAGGAAGAACGACTGATAGGCGAAAAACGCGATCGATACGAGCGCCAAAACGAGCAAAATATTCGGAAGGGGCGAACGTTGCTCCGTCGGCGACGGCGGCGTCGGGCGGCGGCGCGGCGGTTCTTCGCGACGGCGTTTCGCGTCGGCGACGGGGCGGCGCTCCGAACTTTCCGGTTTCGGCGACTTGAATTTATCGGGAATACGGTCGTATGTTTCGTCGCTAATCGGCGCGCCGTTCTTCGAGCCGTCGCGTCGCTCCGAGAAGAGAGCGACCGGGGCGAACGCGCCGACAAGGGCGTTAAAAGGCGAACGTGCGTTCATAAAACGAGCATCCTTTGCGATATATTATTATAAGGGCGCGAACGGTCGAAACGATTCGCGCGGTTTTTTCAAGCGGAAACGAACGTCTTGGCGGCGCGACCGCCAAACGACTCGTTCGTTATTATAGCGCCGCCGCTAAAAAAAACTACCCGGCGCGGCGTGTCTCGGAGAAAATTTAGCGAAAATATAACGGTCGCAAGGCTTGGGGGAAAGAGAATTTCAACGGAAAACGGCGAAAAAACGAACGGCGTCGCGCGAAACGACGGAATATTCGCTTATCGGGAAATTTCGGAACCGCTTTCATCGGTCGGCGGCGAAGGGAAAAACGGGAGAAATAGAGAAACGACGGAAGGACGACGGAAGGACGACGGAAAAAACGGCGCGAATAAGAGCGCGAAAATCGGCGTAAAACGAAGAAGTCGGCGATTTTTTGCGTCGAACCGCGCGCCGGTCGCTTGCGCCTCCGACGACTCCGGGTATAATAAGACTAGCGACGTCGCGTTGATTTTTGAAAAGCGAACGACCGTTGAATATCGCCGCAACGAACGGGCGGCGCGCGGTTCAGTCGAAATTTTCGACGGCGACGCGGTATTTCCTTGTTTTTGATTTTCGGTCGGCGAGCCGGGCGCGTTCGCCGATATTTTTGCGAAGAGAGCGTTATGTCTTCTTACCATTCCGTTAAGTCGAGGCCGGGGCGCATTTCGGTGCGCGGCGCGCGAGCGCATAACTTGAAGTCGATCGATTTGGACGTTCCTTATTATAAGTTGGTCGCTTTTTGCGGCGTCAGCGGGAGCGGCAAAAGCAGTCTCGCGCTCGATGTTCTTTACGCGGAAGGGCAGCGGCGTTACATCGAGAGTTTCTCGGCTTACGCGCGCCAATTTTTGGAAAAGCTGGAGCGTCCGGACGTCGACCGAGTCGAGGGCGCGCCTCCGGCGATCGCGGTAACGTCGCGACCGCTCGGGCAAATGTCGCGTTCGACCGTCGGAACGGCGACCGAAACGAGCGATTACCTGCGCTTGCTTTACTCGAAAATCGGAACGCCGTACTGCCAAAGTTGCGGTCGAGAGGTGCGTCGCGACTCGCCGCAAGGAATCGTCGACGCGTTGAACGGACTTCCCGAGGGAACGCGAGTTCTCGTCGCTTTTTCGCCGTCGACCGAGAGTTTGCGCGCTTCGAAACCGGATTTTGAAGCCGAGTGGAAGGAAAAGGGGTTTCGTCGCGGCGTCGCGCTCGGCGAGTCGTTTAATTTGGACGACCCGGGCGGGTTCCCGTTTCGAAAGTACGCCGAGGCGCGGCTTCTTTATTTGGCGGCGGCGACGCGTTCCGACGAAGAAGAGTTCGCCGAGTACGGGCTCCGTTCGTCCGACGACGAAACCGAGTTCGGCGGCGCGAAAAACGACGGCGAAATCGACGACGAGCGTTTGGACGAAGCCGCCGCGGCGCGCGACGTCGACGACGAAAACGGCGAGTTCGACGCGGTCTTCGGCGACGGCGTCGTCGACGATTTGGGCGAGAGCGAGACGGCGGAAGACGGCGAAAACGCGAAAACGAAAACGCGTCGCGGTCGAAAAGCGGAGGCGGGCGACGACGCGGAAGACGAAGGGAACGAAAACGGCGTCGCGAACGAAATCGACGGCGCGACGAAGACGCAGTCGCGGCTTTTGACGATCGACCCGGACGGCGAAGACGGCGCGCTCCGACAATACCTTCAACGTCGCAACGAAATCAAGAAAGCGCCGGGAGCGCCGCCGATTTACTTTGTCGTCGACCGCGCGAAAATTGGGAAAACGTCGAGCGAACGGCTCTTTGAAGCGGTCGAAACGGCCCTCGCTTACGGCGATTCGCGGTGCTGGATTTTCGCCGAGGGAGACGCGACGCTGAAAACTCGCGACGAAAACGACGAATCGCTCGAACGAACGCGAACCGGAACGCCGTTCGAGCTCGACGGCGAACGTTGGACGCTCGTCGGTTTCAGTCGACGAACGCGTTGCGAAGACTGCGGCGTCGAGTTCCCGTCGATCGAGCCGAAATTATTCAGCTTCAACAGCCCGCTCGGCGCTTGTCCGTGTTGCGAAGGGTTCGGCAACCTGATGGCGCTCGACTTCGACCTTATTTTCCCGAACAAAAAACGGTCGATTTACGACGGCGCCGTCGCGCCTTGGAACAGCGCCGCTTACCGCGATAACTTGAAGCGCTTTTTGGCGATCGCCGACGAGTTGGGCGTTCGAACGCGCGTTCCGTTTTCGGAATTGACTCGCCGAGAGCTGAATTTGCTCTTAAACGGTTCGCGGCGGCTCGGTTACGAAGGACTGAACGGCTTCTTTATCCGCCTGCAAAAACAAAAATACAAGATGCATATTCGCGTCTTTTTGAGTCGTTGGCGATGTTACCGCGCGTGTCCGATGTGCGACGGCGCCCGGTTGCGGCAAGAGGCGCTCGCGGTGAAAATTGGCGACAAAAGCATTCACGACCTGTCGTCGGCGCCGATTTCGCAAATTTTGAAGACGCTCGACTCTTGGGAACTTTCGCCTTGGAAGCGCAAGGTCGGCAAGATCGCGTTCGAACAGACGCGAGCGCGCTTGAAGTACTTGGAGCAAGTCGGGCTCGGATATTTGACGCTCGACCGACCGATGAAAACGCTCAGTTCCGGCGAACAGCGTCGCGTCTGTTTAACCTCGACGCTCGGTTCGAACCTTGTCGACATGCTGTACGTGCTCGACGAGCCGACGATCGGCCTTCACCCGCAAGACACGGAGCGGCTTCTCGAGTCGATCGAGGGCTTGCGCGACCGCGGGAACACGGTCGTCGTCGTCGAACACGACGAAACGATTCTCGAAGCGGCGGATCGCGTCGTCGAAATCGGGCCGGAAGCCGGGCAAGGGGGCGGGCGCGTCGTCTTCGAAGGGACGATCGACGAAATGAAAGCGTCGCCGGACTCGCTGACCGGAAGTTATCTTTCGGGGCGCCGCGTCGGGGGCGGGATTCCGCGTCGACGTATTTTGGAGCGCGGATTCTTGGAAGTCGTCGGCGCGTCCGGACGCAACCTAAAGAACGTAAACGCGGTCTTTCCGCTTGGCGTTCTTTGCGTCGTCGCGGGCGTTAGCGGCGCCGGGAAAAGCACGTTGGTGCAAGAGACCCTTTACCCGGCTCTTTGCGCGAAATTGGCGACCGACGGCGTCGCGCCGAAGGGGTTGCCTTTTGAAAAATTACTTGGGTACGAGCCGTTGCACGAAGTCGCGATGATCGACCAATCGCCGATCGGACGCTCGCCGCGCTCCAATCCGGTAACGTACTTGAAAATTTTCGACGATATTCGAACTCTGTACGCCGAAACGCCGGACGCGAAAGCCGCCGGATACAACGCCGGGTATTTCAGTTTCAACGTCGACGGAGGACGTTGCAACGCGTGCAAGGGCGAAGGTTTCTTGGCGATCGACATGCAGTTTATGGCCGACGTTTACGTTCGTTGCCCTCTTTGCAACGGTCGACGTTACCAACAAAACATCCTCGACGTAACCTATCGCGGGCGCAACATCGCGGAGGTGCTCGACATGACGGTGCGCGAAGCGTTCTCCTTCTTCCGCGGGCAGACGAAAATTCAACAAAAGCTGAAACGCCTTTCCGACGTCGGGCTCGACTATCTGCGTCTCGGCCAACCGGCGAACACGTTGTCCGGCGGCGAGTCGCAGCGCTTGAAGTTGGCGGCGCGTCTCTCGGACGCTCGCAAGGGCCCGTGTTTGTTCATCCTCGACGAGCCGACGACCGGTTTGCACTTCGCCGACGTCGTGCAGTTGCTCGACGGTTTTAACGCGCTTCTCGAAACGGGAAATTCGTTGATCGTCGTCGAACACAACCTGCAAATGATGCGCGCGGCCGACTATATTATCGAGCTGGGCCCCGGCGCCGCCGACGAAGGAGGAACGATTATCGCCGAGGGAACGCCGGAGCAGATCGCGCAAAATCCGGACTCGAAAACCGGGCCTTACCTCGCCAAAGCGTTGGCGCAACGTTGACGAAAAGCGCGAAATCGAGCGCCGTCGAGCGAACAAACTTGGCGGCGCTCGGCGTTAAATTTTGCGCGTCTTGCCTAGCTTGCGTCGCCTCTGCCGTTCTTTGCGTCGAAAGAGTAAATTGCCTATTTTGCGTTGCTTGCGTAATTTCTCAAAGAAGGAGGCGAAGATTAGGCCGAGATAACTTTAATCGAAATTTCTTGAAGAAAAAAACGATTTCAATTCTTTTTTACGCGTTGTTGACCGGTTCCGCGCTTGTCAATATTTCTTGCGGGGGTATAATGAAGAAATTCATCGAGACGCCGCCGTCCGCGCGTCCCGGCGTCGACCGCGGCGAAAAAATTTCGATAGCGAAGAACGAGTAAAAAATGAGAAACGTTATTTCGGTTTTAGTGCAAAATACGTCCGGCGTCCTTTCGCACGTCGCCGGTTTGCTGGCGTCGCGCGGTTACAACGTCGACAGTTTAACGGTCGGCGCGACGGAAGACCCGCGTTTTTCTCGGATGACGATCGTCCTGAACGTCGATAAAGACTTGATTCGCCAAGTGGAGAGTCAGTTGCAAAAGCTCGTTACCGTCGTCGAGACCGTCAATCTTTCCCGCGTCGAACACGTCGAGCGGGACTTGGCGTTGGTGCGCGTCGAGGCGGAGCGAAGCGAACGGCGCGAAATTCTCGAGTTGGTCGAGATATTCCGCGCGCAAGTCGTCGACGTCGCGCCGAAATCGCTCCTTATCGAAGTGAGCGGCGACGGGGCGAAAATCGACGCGTTCATCGAAGCGTTGACGCCGTATAACATCGTCGGGCTAACCCGATCCGGTTGCATCGCCGCGCCTCGGGGCGATGTAAAAAAGGACGACGCGAACGAATAACGACGAAGCGAAAATTTGCGAAAGTCGCGTAAATAATATATAGACAAAAGAAAATGAAACGGCCGCGTCCGAACGCCGCGACGCGTTGTTTAACGCAAAAACGAAACGTCGGTCGCGCAAAGAATAACACTTTAAATTTGAGGAGTTAGCGCAAATGGCTGCTACGGTTTATTATGAAAACGACGCCGATCTTTCCGTCTTGAAGGATATGACGATCGCGATTATCGGTTACGGTTCGCAAGGGCACGCGCACGCGCAAAACCTCCGCGACAGCGGCTGCAACGTTATCGTTTGCCAACGCGAAGGTTCCGACAACTATCGTCTCGCGAAGGAAGCCGGTTTCGAACCGATTCCGTGCGTCGCCGAAGCCGTCAAACAAGCCGACATTATCGTCATCACCCTCCCGGACGAAGTCCAAGGGAAAGTTTACCGCGACAGCATCCGCGACAACCTCAAGGAAGGCGCGATCATCCTCGCGACGCACGGCTTCAACGTCCATTACGGCCAATTCGACCTCCCGAAATCGAACCGCGCCATCATGATCGCGCCGAAGGGCCCGGGCCACTTGGTTCGTTCGGAATACGTCAAGGGCGGCGGCGTCCCGTGCTTGATCGCGCTCGACGATCAATGCGGCGAACGCGAAAAAGCGATCGGTCTCGCTTACGCGAAAGGCATCGGCGGCACCAAGGGCGGCGTTATCCAAACGACGTTCAAAGAAGAAACCGAAACCGACCTCTTCGGCGAACAAGCCGTTCTCTGCGGCGGCGTTAGCGCCCTTATCAAGGCCGGGTTCGAAACCCTCGTCGAAGCCGGTTACCAACCGGAAATGGCGTATTTCGAATGCATGCACGAAATGAAGCTCATCGTCGACTTGTTCTACCAAGGCGGCCTGAACTACATGCGTTACAGCGTTTCGAACACCGCCGAATACGGCGACTACACCCGCGGCCCGCGCGTCGTCGGTCCGGAAGCGAAGAAGGAAATGAAGAAGATTTTGGAAGAAATCCAAAACGGTACCTTCGCTCGCGACTTCCTCCTCGAAAACCAAGTCAACGCGCCGTTCTTCAAGCGCACCCGCGCCGCGGAACACGATCACCAACTCGAACAAGTCGGCAAGCGTCTCCGCAAGATGATGTCTTGGATCGACGCGAAAGAATTCTAATTAAATTTTAGAATTCCGTTCTAAACGGCGATTTTTCCGACGCGAAACGAGTTCGGCTTGGTCGAGCGTTTCGCGTCGGGGCGTCTTTAAAGAGGCGTTTTTCGCGCTTCTTGATTTTCCCTCTTTTGTTTATTTTGCTTAATTTACTACAGCGACGCGCGTTGTTGCGTCGAGAACGGGGGAACGAAATGAAAAAAACGACGCTTTTTTCTTTTTTGACGACATTGTTTCTGTGTTTATCGATTTTTGTCGCGTTATTATGCGCTTTTGATGCGAACGTCGCGGCGCAAGAGTCCGACGCGGCGGATCCGTTGGCGACGCCTCCGATTTTGCGTCCGGTTCCGGAAAAATATTCGGACGCGAATCGACGTTGGCAAGGGATTCCGAGTCTCGAAGTTTCGCGCGACGGCGGCGTTTGGGTCTGTTGGTATTCCGGGG
>JAZQAP010000696.1:0-1904 GCA_045545275.1 Thermoguttaceae bacterium
GGTTAAGTCGGCGAAGGGGGCGGAAACGGGAAAATCGGCGGCGACGAAAGCGGCGGAAACGGGAAAACCGGCGGCGGGTAAGTCGGCGAAGGGGGCGGAAACGGGAAAACCGGCGAAAGCGGCGGCGGTCAAGGCGACGCAGGAAACGGCGAAGTCGGGCGCTTCGGCGAAACCGGCGCGGCGACCGAAAAAATCGGAGGTTCCGCCGGAACGGCTTTGCGAATTTTGCGACGCGAAGTGCTGCCGCTATTTCGCGCTCCCGATCGACAAACCGTCGACGTTCGAGGAGTTCGATTACGTCCGTTGGTACCTGCTGCACGAGCGCGCGTCGGTTTTCGTCGAGGACGGCGACTGGTTTTTGCTCGTTCACACGCCGTGTAAAGAGCTGGGCCCGGACAACCGCTGCCGAATTTATGAAACGCGACCGCAAATTTGTCGCGAATACTCGACGGCGCGTTGCGAATACGACGATTTGTTCGTTTTCGAGCAATATTTCGAGACGCCGGAGCAGGTCGAGGAATACGCCGTCGCGACGCTCGGGCCGCGACCGGGAACGACGTCGACGGCGGTAAAGTCGGCGAAGTCGGCGGCGAAAAAGACGGTAAAAAAAGAAGCGAAAACGGCGACGGCGGCGACAAAAAAAGAAACGAAAACGACGAAAGGCCGCGCTTCGGGGAAAAAATCGACGAAACGCGGCGCTTGATTCGGCGTTTAACCGTTAAACGTTAAAACCGGCAAAGTCGGCGGTCAAGGCTTCCAGCGGTACGTCGCGACCGATTTTGGCGGGAGTTCCGCGACGAACGAACCGCCGGGGAAGCGAATCGTCGCCTTGCGGGTCGCGTCGGAGTCGTTTTGCGCGAGGACGGCGAGCGTTCCGTCCGGATTTTCGGCGGCGACGCAACGGAAACCGCGAACGCCGTCCTGCGTTTCGACCGTCGACGCGACGCGGCGAGCGTTCGGCGCGAACCCCTTCGAGAGGTGCGCGACGTCGTAAAAATGCGAGTAACGCTCGACCGTCTTGAAGTCTTTCGTCGACAAATTGACGGCGCCGAAACATTTCGTACAGCCGCCCGGGCGGAACGGGCCGCGCTCCGAGTCGAGCATAAAGTTCCAAACGATAACGCCGCGGCAGTCGGCGGCGAGCGTTCCGACCGAAATTTCGCGAGCGAACCACATCAGGTCGCCGTCGAACGAATAACCCCAAGCGCCGATCGACTGCTCGGTGAAGTAAAGCTCTTTGTCGGGACGGGCGTCGCGAACGCGCTTCATCTCCGAAACGTCGCCGCCGTAAGCGTGATACGCGGCTCCGGCGAGATATTGCGCCGCTTCGGCGTCTTCGTAAATGTGGAGCGGGTAGCCGAATTGGTCGCGGCACTCCGGCTTATTCTTGTCGTAATTGAAGTTGTGGTCGAACGCGATAATCTTTGTTTTCGGGAACGCTTTTCGCATTTTCGGGCCGAGAACTTTCACAAAGTCGCGCTGCTCTTGCCAGGTCATGAAGAGCGACGCGGAGTTGCCGCGGTTGAGCGGCTCGTTTTGCATCGTGATCGCGTAAATTTCGATTCCTTCGGCGCGCATCGCTTCGACGTACTTGACGAAGTAGGTCGCGTAATCGTCGTAATATTTCGGGTTGAGGCGGCCGCTCGTCCAAGACTCGAACGGGCGAAGCGACTTCAAGTCCTCGACTTTCATCCAAGGCGGACACGTCCACGGCGACGCCATAATCTTTAAATTCGGATTAATCGCTAAAATTTCTTTCAGCGCCGGGACGACGTACTCGCGGTCTTCCGGCGACAGGGCGAAGTTTTCGATTCCCGGCTCCTCGCAGAGGGAAAATTCGCTCAGGGAAAAGTCGGAGCAGCCGACCGAGACGCGAACGAAGTTGAAACCGAGGCCGATTTTCG
>JAZQAP010000697.1:0-1823 GCA_045545275.1 Thermoguttaceae bacterium
CTCCCGGGCGACCTCTCCGAAAAGATCAACCCGTATTTGCGCCCCCTCTTCGATTCGCTCGCCGATATGACGCAAGCCGATATGTTGCGGCAGTTTATGGAGGATTCGAAGGTCGAGGTGATTCCGTTGGCGTACATGCGCGGTCGAACGCTCAACGACGCGCACATCATTCTCGACGAAGCGCAAAACACGAGCGTTTCGCAGATGAAAATGTTCCTGACGCGGATGGGGTGGAACTCCCGCGTCGTCGTTTGCGGCGACGCGACGCAGTCCGACTTGGGCCGCCGCGTCAAAAGCGGGCTCGTCGACGCGTTCGAGCGGCTCCGCAACGTCAAGGAAATCGGTTGGTTAACGTTGGGACGCGCCGACGTCGTTCGACACGCGCTCGTCCAAAAGATCGTCGAGGCTTACGAAGGTTCGCCCGAGTCGGAAGATTATTCCGGCGTCGGTTCGCGCGATTTTTCGGTCGCGCCGACTTCCGCTTCCGTCGCGCCGACCGTTTCGACGGCGGGAACGCCGAGCGTCGTTGGTTCGGAACTCGCTTCGCCGTCGACGTTTACGACGACCGTTTGGAAGTCGAACGCCGACGACGGGCGCCGCGACGACTTGTATTACGACGAGGACGACGAAGCGTCCGACAGGAATTGAGGTTCTTATGGCTCCGACTCCCGAACGAGCGCGCACGAGAGCGCAACGCGTCGCGGCCCGCGTTCCTTACGACGGTTTTTTCGACCGCTTGCGCCGCGCCGTTTTTAGCGACAACGGTTCGCTCAAATTGGCGATCGTCGCGTTGACGGCGGTCGCGATTTGCGCGCTGTGTTGCGTTTGGCGGCTTCCGTTCAACTTCCGACTCGACTCGAAACCGGAGCGCGACGTCGTTTGTTTGGCGCAATTTTCCGTCTTTAGCGCGGACAAAACGAACGAAGCGCGTCGCGTCGCTCGGCTCAAAGAACCGCATATTTACGCGCGAGATCCCGCGAAACTCGCCCATTATAAAACGACGCTGGTCAACGAGTTGCAAATGCTGATCGCGTCCCCCGATTTCGAGGCGATGACGCCGGAAAACCGCGCCCTTTTGCGACGTTTTCTCCCGAGCGCCGCGAACGAAGAGGACGAGCGACGCGCGTTTCTCGCGATTCGACGCGTTCTCGAAAAAGACCTCGATTTGGCGAACTTTCGCGACTCGCTCGACCGCGCGCTCAAACCGCTCGAAACGAACGGTCTCTTGGACAAACTCCATTCGCCCGACGAAGGAAATCAAGAAAAAATCCGCGTTTACGACGCCGGAACGGACGTCGAGACCGCTCGCGACGTCGCGGTGAACGACGTCTTAATCGGCAACGCTTATCAAATTAAAGACTTGCTGAGCCGCGAGTACACCGACCGCGAGGTTTTGGAGCCGCTCTTCCAACGGATTCGAACGGCGCCGCCGACGACGTTGACCGAGAACCGCGACGAAACGTTCAAAGCGCTCGCCGCCGCCGAGGAGCGCGTCGGGCCCGTTTTCGTCGTTTACGAAGTCGGTCAAACGTTGGCGCGCTCCGACCGACCGATCGGAGACAACGAGTTGCGTTTGCTGCGCGAAGAGCGCAAGGCGCGCCTTAAGGCGTTGACGACCGAAGAAAAATTCAAGCGAACCGGCGCCGTTTTCGCGTTGATCGCGACGATGCTTTTTAGCGCTTACGCGTTGTTCCGCAAGCGGTTGACGCAAGCCGAGAGCGAGCGCGGAACGTCGTTGGCCGCGTGTTCGATCTTTTTCGGCTTGATTTTGGCGACCGTCGCGGTCGGACGGGCGATGCAAGAAGTCGGGGGCCAAGCGGTCT
>JAZQAP010000698.1:0-9233 GCA_045545275.1 Thermoguttaceae bacterium
CGATACCCTTCGAAGAGGCGGCGGGCGAAATCGAGCGCTTCGGCGCGTTCGGCGCCGGTCAAACGCGTTTCCGTTTCGGCGCAGAACGCGTCGAGCGTTTCGGCGAACGGGTCGTTTTCGGCCCAATTTCGTTCCGTCGAACCGGGGTTAAGTTCTTCCTGATAAGCCGCTTGGAACGCGACAAGGCGTCCGAACGCGCGGAGTTTGTAAACGCTAAGTTTTTTGTCGTCGGTCATTGTTTTTTGTCGTTTCGTTGAAAACGCGCCGCGGCGCCCGGTCGACAAGACGCGAAACGTCGAGCGCGCCGAGCGTCGGTCGGGGCGGGATTGCGGGAAAGCGAAAACGCGGCGCGATTATTTGAATTTTTTGCCGCCGAACTTTTTACCGCCGTCTTTGCCGCCCGATTTGGGGCCGCCGAAGCCGCCTTTTTTCGCCGGTTTGCCGCCGCCGAACCCGCCTTTTTTCGCCGGTTTGGAACCGGAACCGCCGCGACGGTCGCCGCCGTCGCGTTTGCCGGACGGAGCGTCCGGTTTGCGGGCGAAGTCGCCGCTGCGGAAGAACCAATCGCCGCCGTCTTCCTCGTCATCGTCGTCGATTTCGATCAAGTCGTCCGGGTTGACGTCGACCGGTTCAAAGTCGCCGCGAACGTACCGGGCCGCGTTGCGTTCGATCGACTCGGCGGCGAAATCGCCGTCTTCGTCGTCTTCGTATTTGAGTTCCGGGAGCTTGCCGAGGAGGTCGATCATTTCGAGCGCGGCTTCGGCGGCTTCGGAGCCTTTGTTGCCCGGTTGAACGTCGACCGCTTTGTCCTTCGAAACTTCGAGTTGACCGCTGCGGGCCAACGCTTGCTCGACCGTGTTGCAGGTGAGAACGCCGAAAATGACCGGAATCCCGTATTCGGCGCCGATGCGGGCCAGCTGCGAACTGACCGCGCGGTTGATGTGTTCGTCGTGCGACGTTTCGCCCTTAATGACGCAACCCAAGCAGATAACGGCGATATAATCTTCGTCGCTCGCGAAACGTTCGGCGATCGTCGGGATTTCGAAACAGCCCGGGACGCGAACGACCGAAATTTGATCTTCGGCGACCATATGTTCGCGGAGTTTCGCGAGCGCGCCTTCGAGGAGCTTTTCGGTGATCGTTTGGTTGAAACGGGCGACGATGATCGCGATTTTACCGGCGTCGCCGGGCGCGCAGACGTATCCTTCGTATTCGGTCATTTCGGTTCTTCGTTCTTTTCGAGCGGGTTCGAGGGAGGGAAGAAAGGGGAAAATAAGGGGAACGGGGGCGGAATTGGGCGTTTACCGGCGTCGTCGCGTTCGAGTCGAACCGCCCGACAAAGCGAGACGGCGAACGAAAAGCGCGACGACGGGAAAACGGTCGCCGTCGAAACGCCGCCTTCATTATTTTAGCGGAAACGCGCCGGGCGACAAGGGGGCCCGACGTCGGTCGCGAACGGAACGCGCCGGCGTTTGAGACGATTTTATCGATTATAACGGCGTCGCGTTGCCGAGAATCGGTCGGCGCGCCGCCGGTTTCGACGGTCGCGCCGGTTTAAGGAGCGGAAACGATTCTAACGCGTCGCGGCGTTAAAACGTTTTCGGATCGATCGAAGCGAGAAATTCGGCGTTCGTTTTTGTTTCGGCCAACTTTTCGCGCAAAAACTGAATCGCTTCGACCGGCTCCATCGCGGCCAAACGACGGCGGAGCGCGGCGATTTTTTCCGTTTTTTCGTCGCCGTCGTTCGAACTTTCCCAATTCGCGCCGCTTTTAACGACGTTGAGGGCCGGCCAAACGCGCTTTTCGGCGAGGGAACGGTCGAGCCAAACTTCCCAGTTGCCGGCGCCTTTAAACTCTTCGAGGATTTGGTCGTCCGGGCCGCCGTTTTCGTCGAGTCGCGCCGTCGCGACGAGCGTCAACGACCCGTCGCCGTCGACGTTGCGAGCCGACCCGAAATATTTTTTCGCGCGCAAGAGAGCGGCGGGGTCGAGGACGCCCGGCGTCGGAGGCGCGAGAGTCGCGGCGGCGAACTCGAGGTTCCAAGCGCGGGTCAGCCGAGTCAGCGAGTCGAGGAAAAAGACGACGTCGCGACCGTATTCGACCATTCGTTTCGCCTTTTCCAACGCGATTTCGGCGACTTGAACGTGTCGCGCCGCCGTTTCGTCGAAGGTCGCGCCGACGACTTCGCAACGCGGGCCGCGGAGGCGACGCTCCATATCGATCAACTCTTCCGGGCGTTCGTCGATCAAAACGACGAAGACGTAAGCGTCCGGTCGGTCGGCGAGAACCGCTTCCGCCGCTTTTTGAATAAAGGTCGTTTTACCGGCGCGCGGCGGGCCGACGAGGAGACCGCGACCGCCGAATCCAAGGGGCGCGATCAAGTCGAAAAGGCGCAAGTCGAGGTCGGCGCCGGGCGCGTCGACGGCGACGCGTTCGACCGGAAGAGCGGGGGGCAATTCGTCGAAATGCGGTTTCGACGCGAGCGCGTTCGGGTCTTCGTCGTTGATCGTTTCGACGCGCAATAGGGCGAAGTAGCGTTCGCGTTCCTTCGGGGGACGGATTTGACCGAAAATCGACAAGCCGTCGCGCAAGCCGAATCGGCGAATTTGGCTCGGCGAAATGTAAATGTCGTCCGGGCAAGAAAGGTAACGCGAACTTGCGCTTCGGAGAAAACCGAATTCGTCCGGAAGGATTTCGAGCGTTCCTTCGCCGTACATAAGGCCGTTCTTTTGGAGACGGGCGCGGAGGACGCGGACGACGAGGTCGCGGCGCCGTTCGCCGTCGACGGTCTCCAAGTTTTGACGGCGCGCTTCGGCGACGAGTTCGCGGGCGTCCATTTGTTCGAGTTCGACGATCTCTTGACGTTCTTCGTCGGTCGCGTTTTCGAGTTCGTCGAACCGATCGCTTTCGTCGTTCGGGAGGGCGGAAAGGTCGTCGTTCGGCGTTCCGGCGACGTTAGAGCCGCTTCCGTAACGCGGTTTGCCGCGTCGCGCCGCGAGTTCTTCGGCCAACGAAAGGGGTTCGCCCCGTTTTCCGAGCGCGCCGACGGTCGGTTCGAGATTCTCGTAATAGTCGCGACGGCGGCGAGGGCCGCGCGGCGAATAATAATCGGAATCGGGCCCGGCGTCGTCGAAACGTCGATAATCGTCGCGGTAATTGGGGCGGTAATCTTGCCGATATTCGCCGTTCGGACTCCGGAAATCGCGTCGCGGTTGGCGACGATAGCCGCCGTTTTGATAATTGCCGTCGCGATAACCGTTTTCGCGGTAGCCGCCGTCGCGATAAGCGCCGTTTTGACGGTTTCCGTCGCGATAGTAGGGGCGGCGCCCGTCGTTGACGCAACGCTCTTGGAGATTTTCGTCGCGATAACCGGCGGCGTTCGCGCAATCGTCGCGGTTTTCGTTTCGGCAACCGTTTTCGCGGTAATGGTCGCGACGGTAACGATCGCGATAATCTTGGCGAGGGCGACGACCGTCGCGACGGTCGAAGCGTTCGCCGCCGTCGCGGGAGCCGCGTTCGTCCGAGCGATAATAACGGGGGCGGGCTCCGTCGCGAACGTCGCCGTTTTCGGACGGGGCGCGATAACGGTCGCGATCGCGGTAATAACCGTCGCGGGAATTATCGTTGGGACGGGCGTCGTCGGCGCCGAAGCGGCGGTCGTATCGCTGGGCTCCGTCGCGATTCCAAACGCTTTTTTCTCGGCGTTTAGCGCGGGTTTCGTAATCTTCGTCGATTTTGTCGGTTTCGTCGTAATCGACGAGATAGGCGCCGGGTCGACTCGGTTTTTGCGGCGGAGCGGAGGACGCGGCCGCGTCCTCGGGATTTTCGTTTGATTTTTTCGCGCGACCGCTCCAAGGGAACTCGGCGTTCGAGTCGAAGTCGAAGGACTCGGCGTCGTCGATTCCGGCGGCGATTTTGTCCCAAGCGTCCATTTCGTCGAGAAATTCGTCGACCGTTTTGCGGGGGCGGGGGCGAGAAGAGGCGTCGTCGTTGCGGTTCATCGTTGGTAAAATAGGTTAAAAAGGCGGTTAAGGCGGGATAAAAAGGCGGGTTCGGCGCGGAGCCGTCGTCGCAAAACAAACGTTAATGTTAAAATAGGCGGGATTTGGGGAAAAGGAGGCCGATTAAAGCCGGGCGTCGCGGCGTCGTCGCGCTTCGGCGACGATTCGGGCGATTTGCGACGTCGCGGCGGACGGCGCGGCGTCTTCGTTTTTATCGTTTTTGCAGGTTTTGCCGTTTTTTTCGGCGTTTTCGGCGTCGAGCGCGTCGTCGTTGACGAGAACGAAGTCGGCGCGGGCCCGTTTAACGGCGAGCGGAAGCTGGTTCGCTTCCCGACGGTCGAGTTCCTCCGGCGACCAACCGCGTTCGGCGACGCGGCGGACGCGAGTCGCTCGGGACGCTTCGACGAAAATAACGAAATCGACGTCGCTTTCCCAACCGACTTCGAAGAGAAGCGGCGCGTCGAGGACGGCGAACTCGGCGTCGGAGGCGCGAACGGCGTCGAGCCAACGACGAAAGCGGGCGAACAGGGGCGGGCGCGTCGTTCGGTTCAAAAAGTCGAGTTCGGTTCGCGCTTCGGCGGTCGGCGCGAAAACGATTTCGGCCAAGCGGCGGCGGTCGACGGTTCCGTCCGACGAAACGACCGAAGCGCCCCAACGGTCGCGGAGGACGTCGAGAATCGCCGGGTCGTCGAAAAGGCGGCGGGCTTCGGCGTCCGCGTCGAAACAGGGGAAGCCGAACGCTCGGAGCGCCGCGGTCGCGAAACTTTTGCCGGAGCCGATTCCTCCGACGACGGCGAAAAGGTGCGCGCGGTCTTTTGTCATTATTAATATATAAAGGAGGAAAGGCGGCGAACGGACGGCAAAAACGGAACGGCGGCGAACGGCGGCGTTCGATAAAAGGCGAACGGGCCAATAACGGCGCGACTTTTTCTCATTATGACCGAATCGCGCGCAATTTGCAAGCGCTTTTTTCCGCTTTTTGCGAAAACGGCGGTTTTTCTTGCCGATAAAACGTTGAAAACGCGAACGCGCGCCGTCGGGCGGCGTCGGTTTTGACGTTCGCGTCGACCTTGACGGCGAAACGGCGCGAAACGTCGAGCGACGGCGGAAAAAAAGTCGCGCCGAACGCGACGCGTCGGGAAAGCGGGGGCGGCTCTTCATTTTTTTCAAATTTCCGATATAATGAAATGAAGGAACGCGGCGGTCGAAAAGAGCGGAGAACGCAAACGGCGCCGGTTAAAAGAAAAAAGAATGATAAATATATAGAGAGCGAAAACGTTTCGCAAGACGAATTAGAGAAAATTCGCGCGAAAAAAATATTTCGGAGCGCGATAGAAATAGAGGTTGAAATGGGGATTTACGACCGCGATTATTTTCGCGACGACGACCGTCGCCCGCGCCGCAAACGTTCGAACGGTTCCGGCGGTTTGATTCCGCCCGGTTGGTCGGCGAGCGCGATTTTGATCGCCGCGAACGTTCTGCTCTTCTTTGCGAACGCGGCGACCGGCGACAACGCGCTTTTCAACAAAATGGCGCTCTTCGGCGTCGTCGCGGATCAACCGGCGCAATGGTATCGTTGCTTGACATACGGTTTCGCGCACGACCCGAACGGACTGACGCACTTGCTCTTCAATATGCTCGCGCTCTTCTTTTTCGGGCCGCCGATCGAGCGTCGGCTCGGACGCGGCGAGTTTACGTTCTTTTACTTTGCGGCCCTTTTGGTCGGCGGCGTCGTTTGGAGCGTTGGGAACGTCGGCGCGAACGCGTCGTGTTTGGGCGCGTCCGGCGCGATTTCGGCGGTCGTTTTGCTCTTCGCGTTCTATTATCCTCACGCGCAGATTCTAATTTTCGGGATTATACCGACTCCGGCTTGGCTGGCCGGGGCGCTTTTCGTCGTTTACGACGCGCTCGGCGCTCGGAGCGGGCTCGGGAACATCGCGCACGACGTTCACTTGGCGGGCGCCGCGTTCGCGCTCGTTTATTACTTGGCGGGCGTCAACTTTTCGGAACTCGCCGTCGGGAAGGGGCGCGCTCGCAAGTCGTTGAAGCGTTGGCTCGAAAAGCGCGAACGGGCGAAAAAAGACGCCGCGTCCGGGCCGTCGACGATTCCGTTCAAGCGCGACGACGCGAAAAAAGCCGCCGAGGAAATCGCGTTCGAAAAATTGGAGGCGGAGGTCGACCGGCTCCTCTTGAAGATTAGCGAGTCCGGCGAAGAGAGCCTTACCGAGGTCGAGCGCGAAACGCTCCGCCGAGCGAGCCGCGAGTACCAAAAGCGGCAAAAGTAAGCGCGACGCGAGCGCCGAAGCGGCGGGGGAAAACGTTCCGCCGAGCGAGCCGCGAACGTTGAAAGCGGCAAAAGTAACGTCGACGCGTCGACGTCGAAGCGGCGGAGGGGAAAACGCTCCGCCGTTTCTTTTGGAACGTTTGAAATAAACGGAATTTAACGATTTTAGCGATATTAACGAAAGGGGACGCGCCGCCGATGGAAAAGCGTTGCGAATTTGCGGTCAAGCTCGCGCAAGAAGCGGGCGAATTAACGTTGCGTTATTTTAATCGGGACGATTTGGGCGTCGAGCGCAAAAGCGACGGTTCGCCGGTAACGTTGGCCGACCGCGGCGCAGAGGAACTGGCGCGGCGGCGAATCGCGGAGGCCTTCCCGGAAGACGCGATTCTCGGCGAAGAGTTCGACGACAAAGAAGGGACGAGCGGGTACCGCTGGATTATCGACCCGATCGACGGAACGAAATCGTTCATTACCGGCGTTCCGCTCTACTCGAACCTGATCGGAATCGAGAAAGACGGCGAGCCGGTCGTCGGCGTCCTTTGGCTCCCGGCGCTCGGACGCGGAATTTGGGCGGCGAAGGGGCGCGGCGCTTGGCGTTTCGGCGACGTTTCCGAACCGACCCCGGCTCGCGTCGATACGACGGTCGACCGACTCGAAGACGCGCTCTTTTTGACGTCGGATGCGTTCGATTTCGATAAAGTCGGTCGCGACGGCGCTTACGACGAGATCGAAAGGAAGGTTTGGCTGACCCGCACTTGGGGCGACGCTTACGGGTATTACCTCGTCGCGACCGGAAAAGCGCAGATTATGATCGACCCGTATTTCGAGATTTGGGACGCCGCGCCGCTCAAGACGATTATGGAGGAGGCGGGCGGATTTTTCGGCGATTGGCAAGGGAACGCGACGATTCGAGGCCGCGAAGGCGTCGCGACGAACGCCAAGTTGAAGGACGCCGTCGTCGAGATTTTGCGTCGCTACCCGAAAACGAAAGAGCCGCATTGATTTGTCGGTTTCGATAAAGACGGTAATATCGGCGAAAACGAAAGAGCGCCGGCGGTTGCGTCGGCGCTTTTTTTGTCGGCGAAACAAGAAGAGACGCCAAAGGTTGAGGAACGAAAGAGCGTCGGCGTTCGGTCGACGCTTTTTTCGTCGACGGCGAGGCCGGTTTTAACGGTCGAAGCGATTTTAGCGCTTGCGACGGGCGGCGTCGGCGAAAGGGGCGGCAAGAAAAGGAAACGCGGAGTCTCCGAGAAGGCTCCGCGTTTGGGCGTTTAAACGTCGGTTAACGACGCGGAAATCATTCGACGCTGTCGACGGCGTCTTCGATCTTTTCGCCGACTTTCAGTTCGATTTGGTTGTCGCCTTCTTTAACTTCGGCGGTCAAACCGGAGGTTTTCGGGTTGGCGAACTTCGTGTCGATGTAGTTCGTGCGGCTCTTGACGACGGCGGAAGCGCCCGGTTCGTCGCCTTGTTCGATTTCGGCGACTTCTTTCGTTACCATCGCTTCGTAGGAACCGGCCGGAGCGCCGTCCCAGTTGCCGTTCGTCTTGCAGACGAGTTTGCCTTGCGCGTCGGTAACGCCGGTAACGTTCCATTTCGTGTTTCCGCCGCCCGCCGGACGGAGAGCGACCGTCGCTTCGGCGACCGGGGTTCCGTCGTCGTAAACGACCGTGATCGTCGTCGGGTAAAGAGTCGGGAGGTCGGCCGGTTTTTTCGGGCCTTTCGAGCAACCGACGGCGACGGCGCAAACGCAAGCGAGCGCGAAAGCGAAGAATTGTTTCGTTTTCATGTTATTGTTCCTTTTAATTGAGCGCGTCGCAAAAAAGGCGAGCGCGATTCGGTGGGGAATCGACGAAAACGCGGGCCCTTTCGAGACCGCGTTTCCGTGTGAATCTAGTTAAGCGCGAACGTTAAAAACGTTATTGCACGTCGGTTTCGCCGCCGTTGATGGAGCCCATCGCGCCCCAGACGCCGTACGGGGATTTGCCGCTCGAAACGGCGTTGGCGTAAGCGTCGCCGGCGTCGATCGTTTCGCTGACGAAACGGACGGAACCGTCGAGCATCGCCGCGTTGACGCCGCCCGAGTGGTTCGATTGCGCCGTCGCGGAACCCCAAGAGTTGTCGGTGCCGTGCGAGCAAACCGGGGAGTTCGGCGCGAGCGTGGTCGTGAAACCGCTGATCAGGACTTGACCGTCGGCCCAACGTTGACCGCGCCAAGATTGGGCGATGCTGTCTTTCGAAAGTTCGGTTCCGTTTTTGAGCGCGAGGCAGGCGCCCGGGTTCGAGCCGCTGCCGGTGTACATCGAACCGGTGTTGACGATCGTGCCTTTGATTTGACGACCGGCGGCGCCGAGACCGCTAACGCATTCGGACCAAGCGACGGTGTTGCTCGTGCCGTCGGTAACGACCGCCATATTCGGGAACGTTCCGATTTGGAAGACGCCGCGGTGCGCGGTTTTCGCGGCGGCGGAGGATTCGTCGTTCGGGTGGCGTTCGTTGTTCCACATCGAGTCGCCGCGGCTCGACATATAGTTCAAGCGACCGGTGTTGTGGCTGTCGGTCGACGGTTGCGTCGCGTTGCCGTCGGACGGGCAGAGGTACGCGGTAACGACCGTCGCGAGGGCCGGGTAGTTCGTTCGGTGGTCGCCGCCGTGCCACGGGTTTTGCATACGCGGGTTACGGGTCGGCTCGGTGTAGGAAACGAGTTCTTGGTAAAGAGCGCCTTGTTCAACGTAAGGAAGGAGGTGAACGGTCGCGTGCCAAGCGCCGCGAGCGGTGTTCGGGGCCGATTCGTTGGTGTGGTGCGCGTAATTGTCTTTGCCGAGCATCGAGCGCGCCGCCGGGAGGGCGTTGTTCGCGTCGTGGTAGTTTTGGACGGCCAACCCGAGTTGTTTCAGGTTGTTCGTGCATTGCATACGACGGGCGGCTTCGCGAGCGGCTTGAACCGC
>JAZQAP010000699.1:0-1924 GCA_045545275.1 Thermoguttaceae bacterium
AGGGAGACAACGGGTGTTCGAACGGTTTCCCGCCGTCGCGGTCGAGGAGCGGTTCCGGCGCCGTCCAAGTCTCGCCGTCGTCCTCGCTAACCGTCCAATAGGGCCGCCCGACGCCGGTTCGCAAGAGCGCGAAAAGCCGACCGTCCGGCAACTTAACGATCGACGGTTCTTCGCAATGCGCGCCGACGCGGAGAACGTCGTCGTTCGTCGCGAACCAACGGACGACCAAATCTTTCGGTTCCGGGTCGTCGTCGATATTTTCGAACCGAATAAACTCCGTCGCGGTTTTGAATTTCGAATGAAACTCCGGCGCGGCGTACCGAGTGCAACCGACGAGGTATTTTCCGCCCTCGCCGAGTCGCAACGGCTTTTGCCAAACCACCCATTCGGGGGGAATCGACGCGTCGGTCGGGTCGTTCGTCGTTCGCGGTTGGTCGATCGTTTGCGGTTCCGACCAAGTTTCGCCGCCGTCGTCGCTGAAAATTCCGACCATTAAGCCGGTGTGTTGGCGGTTCGTCGAAACCTTACCCGGTTGGTATTGATTGTAAACAACGTAAATTCGGCCCGATTTCGAGACCATCGGGAAACCCCAGCTCGCGATCGGGACGTCGGAGTCGAACGTTTTCGGCCCGGCCAAGACTTTCGGCGCCGACCAAGTTTTCCCGCCGTCGACGCTTTTGAAAAGCGTTACGTGTTGGTCGAGCGCGCCTTCGCAGGTCGCTTGGCAGGTCAACGCGAAGAGAGCGCCGCCGGGCCCGTCGAAGACTTGGAAGTGATCGTTGTAACAGTCGCCTAACTTTTCCGGCTCGACTTGCGGGATATAAACGATAAAATCGGGTTTCGTCGTTTGAACGTCCTTCGCAAAGTTAGGTTTCTGTTCCCTTCTCGCCGCCAACGTTCGTTGAATTCGCCCTTCGTACTCCGCTCGCCAAGCGTCGACGCTCGCGCTCTGTTGGGCGACGACCGCGTTTTCGGTCGTCGGAGCGACGCCGCCCAGGGTTAAGGCCGCCCAAAGAATCGCCGTTCGCCCTAATTTCATCTCGCCTCTCCTTATCGTTCGTCGGTCAAATTTTCGCAACGCGACGCGAAACCGGCGCCGACCGTAGATTTTCGCTTCAATTAACATAAAACAAAACAACCAACAGGCCGCAAAACCGACAAAGTTTCGCCGTTTCATCTCAAACGCCGTCGATTTCCGCCCGCTTCGGCTTCGAGAAGTAAAGAAGCGACCGTTTCGGCCCCGGCAAGACGCTCGACTCGCCGACGTAAGGCGCGCCGGACTCGGCCCAAGCCTCCGCTTCGTCGGTCAGCCCGTTCAAAATCGCCTCGATTCGCCGTCGATAATGTTCGACGCCGTCGCGGTCGAGATCGGGCGGAACCCAAATATCGCCGCTCGGAATGCAACGCGCCCGCGAACCGGGTCGAGGAATCGCGAAACGATCCCAACTCTTAAAGCGAAACGGGCGGTCGTACCCGACGCCCATCGCGACGATCGGGATCTGCAGTTTCGACGCAAGATAAACGCACCCGGGCGCCAAGACGCGACGCGGGCCCCGCGGGCCGTCCGGAGTGATCGTCAAATGCCGCTTTTCGCTCCGCTCTTTGCGCATCATCTCGCGCAACGCTTGGACGCCGCCGCGATTCGTCGAACCGCGAACGCAGTCGAACCCGAGCAGATTCGCGACCTGCTCCAACACGTCGGCGTCCGCGTGTTTGCTCGCTAACATCGCCAAACGGCAATGTCTGCGCAAATAAATGAAGAACTGAATATATTCGTGCCAGAAAATATATATTCGCCGCTTGCCGTCGTTTTCATACGCCGGATCGATTATCGGACTATAATAAGCGACGCGGTAGTCGAGCGTCGGCATCAGCGAGTGAACAAGTCGGATCGTAGCCATGTCGTTCTGTGAGCCAAGGAGTT
>JAZQAP010000700.1:0-20291 GCA_045545275.1 Thermoguttaceae bacterium
TCGTTCAAGCGTTGGTCGGCGGAGACCGACGCGGTCGAAACGCTCGACTTGCCGTTGAGCGCCGCCCCCGATTTGTCGCTCGACGGCCTCCTCCGTTCGCTCGAAATATCTCCCGACGGTCAAACGCTTTACGCTTCCGACGAAAGCGGCAAGTTCGTCGTTTGGGACGTCGCCGCCAAGAAGTCGATTTACGTCGGACAAGAGCCGGTCAATCCGACGCAGGGCGAACGCTTCGACATTCCGACGACGACCAATTTTATTTCGCAAATTCGTCGAATCGACGCCGATCGCTTTTTAACGCTCGGTTTCAACGACCGTTGGCGCGTTTGGGATTTGTCGAAACGCGACGAAAAGGGCGTCCCGACGAGCGTCGAACTGCGCGACGAAAACGCCGAGCCGTCCCGAGGTTTGCGAAGCGCCGATATTTCGCCGTCGCGACGTTACTTAGCGATCTCCGACAACGCGTACAACTTCGCGCTTTACGATCTCAAACAAAACCGCGCGCTCGCGCGTTCGGAAGGCGTGCTTCTTAGCCGCAATCCGTTTTTCGTCGGAAGCGACGTCGCGTACAATCCGCAAACCGACCGCCTTCTCGTCGGAACGCTCGACTATTCGCCGGTCGCGTCGTTCGATCCGAAGAGAATGCGGCTCGCGACGAAATACGCGCCGTATCCCGACCCCAAATCGTCGCTCGTTACGTCGCAGCAACTCCTCCCGAGCAACTTCGCGATTCCGGAAACCGGCGACGAGTTCGCGACGGCGTTTATTTCGGGCGACGTTATCTTCTTCAAAGACGGCGTTTCCGAACCGATCGGCAAGATCGAAAACGCGTTCGTCAAGGCGGAGGTCGATTACAACGAACTCCTTGAAACGGCGTTATCCATTGCGTTGAAAGCGCAAAACGCCCCCAAAATACTCGACTCTCCCAGCGTCCTCGACGACTTAAAATTCCAAGAAGCTTTGCTCGGCGGCAATCAAACAGGCAGCGATAACGTCGCGTTGCTCGCCGCGTCGCCCGACGCTTCGCGTTTGGTCGGCAAGACGATGAACGGCGACGAATTTGTCCTTTGGGACTGGAAAACCCGGACGGAAATCAAACGTTGGCGCGTCGACAAATTCGACGCGTTGCGAGAAGAAATAGTCGCCTCGCTCAAACGCGGCGACTCGTCGTCCTTCCTCGCCTCCTGCGCGCCGACGATCGGACTCGCGTTCGTTAACGAAACGGAACTGCTGGAAATCCAAGGCGACGGCGAAGTCGTTCGACACGACGTCGAAACAGGCGAGCCAATCGCGACGATTCCCGCGCCGCGTCCGAACGTCGTAATCGGTCGCAAACCTTATCCAAGTTCGTTCCGTTTGTCGAACGACCGAAAACGTTTGGCGCTCGGTTTCAGCGACGGCGTTCTTTCGGTCGTCGATCTAGAAACGTCGCAAATTCTCTTTTCCACCGACGAATTTTCGAAACAGTTGCCCAAACGGAACGTCGCCGCCGATCAGCTGGAAAACGCTAGCGCCGCCTCCGACCCGCTCCGTTGCGCGAGCGGTCTCGCTTGGTCGCCCGACGACGCGTTGCTTTGCGCGACCTTCGGAAGCGGACGAGCGATTCTTTTGGAAACGAGCTACTTTACGCCGCTTGAAACGTTCGTCGTCGCCGACGCGGGCACCGGCGCGGAAGGCGCGCTTCACGTTACGCCCTTTTTTACCCGCGACGCCAAGCTCGTTACCTTCGACTCGCACGGTTTTATGAAACGCTGGGACTTCCGCCCCTCGTCGGAAAAACCGACTGAACTCGACGCGCAAGAAGGCGCCGACTACTTATCCGGAACGTCGCGTCCGAATCTTTGGGCGAGCGTTCGCGACAGCGTAACGCGCCAATTCCCGTTCGTCGTAAGAGACGGCGACAAAGAAGTTTATCGCCGAGAAAACGTCGAGTGGTTCCAACGGATAACGGAGCCCGGCGCGACGCGCGAAACGTTTTTGCTCCTCGGCAAAGACGGTCTTTTGTCGACGGTCGACGAAACCGGCGCCCCGGTCGAAACCGGCGTCGACTGGAATCTCAACTCGCCCGGCGCGGCGGAAGCGTTAAGCTCGCTTACGGAGACGTCGCCTCAAGCCTCCGACGAATCGCCCTCGTCCGACGACGAAATCGCCTTTGAAGACGAAGAAATCGCGGCCGCCCTCCCCTTTCTCCGCGTCGCCGCCGCGCCTAACCGTCGAGCGTTCGCGGCGATCGGTAAAAACGACGGCGCGCTTTACGTTTTGACGCTCGCCGAAGCCGACGCCGGTTGGCAACTTGTCGCGAATCCGCAAAACAAGGACGAATCGTTCTCGAAACTGGCGTTTCGTCCGGACTCTCGCGAGTTGGCGGCGCTCGAAACAAGCGGCGACGTTACGTTCGTTCCGTTCGACGCCGCGCCCGGCGCTCCCGACGACGTCGTTTGGTCGCAAAAGACGTTCCCCGCCGACGGAAAAGGCGCGTTAACGCTTTTAAATAAAGATTTAGACGTCGGTTCGGTAACGGAATCGGGCGCGCTCGTCTATTCGCCGAGCGGAAAGAGCCTCCTGCAAACCGGCGTCGGAGCGCGCGTTTGGATTTGGGACGTCGCGACGCGTTCCCTTATTCAAACGATCGAACTCGATTTTTACGAGCGAACGCGTCGCGAAGCGCGCGGCGTCGACGGCCTCGCGTCGTTGCGACTCGACGGCGAGAAAGACGCGTTCGTCGTCGCCGGTTCCGACGGCGTTCTGCGTTTTTATCAAACCGTCGCCAACTCAAACGACGAGCCGACGACGTTCGCGCAAGTTTACGCAATTTCGCCGACGACGTTAAGCGATTTTATTGAAAGCTCCGACAATATCGAGAAACGAGCCCAAATGCGACGTCGATCGCAAGGACTTGTCGGCGGTTCTCGCCGTTTATTTTGGAGATTGACGCATGATATTACCGTTTTAGCGACAAGCGACGACGGTAAAACGCTTTACGTCGGTTCCATCGACAACGTCCGTTCGTTTGATTTAGACGAAATCCGACGTAATATCGCGAATCTTCCGAAATATTGGCGCGATTTCGACGTCGAAAGCGCGACCAGTTTGCGTTATTCGCGCGTTGGTTTGCAATTTATCGAACGCGATCGTCTCGTTCCTATCGCGCCGGAGATGTAATTATCGCGGCAAGCGCCTCGTTTGCCGCCATTTTTAGGCGAGAGTTCCAAACGCCGCCGCAGTCGGTAAATAGACGAGCGTATAAATGCTCATTTATGCGCTTGTCTCCGCTCTCCCGTCAACTGCGACTTGTTTTTAAATCTTCGATAGCGCGCGAAACTCGACTTTATACCCCTCGGCCAGCTTAACGACAAGACGTTATCGCTCGAAGAACGTTCCGCCCCAAACGTCGAATTACTCGCTTTGTCGTTCCTTTTTTCGCGTCGACGATCTCGCTTCTACAAAAGGTGTCGACGGCGCGTTCCCATTCTTTGAGAAGCAACGCAATTTCGTCGTTTGCCGCTTCATATTTTGTCGATTTCATAAACGCTTTCTCCTTTCAATAATCCGTCGCAATCCATTCACCGAGCGCTTTCGAAACCTTGTATTCGTCGGAGTTGTAAAACCTTTTGCCAACCCGATATAGTCAATGTTTTTGACAAGCATGCAAAATCCGGCTTCTTCCGAGTCTTTGCGATACCGTTCGTTAAAGATATATTCGCCGAGGTCTCGCAGACTTGTCGTTTTGTTTTCCGGGTCGTACTTGACACCGGTCGGATAGGCGCTCGACTCGAAAGCAAGTCGCATAGCCTCGTTCGAAAGCTCGCGTTTGTCGACGTAAAAGTAAACGAACATCTTCGCTTCTTCTTCGCTCGCGGTAATCAGCCAAGAGTACAACTCGTTGGCGACGCCGAGGTTAGGCGGGAGCAAGTCAAGCCGTTTCAGCGCGTCGCACTCGACTTCGTTCAGGTTCATGACTTGACGTCGCAACGTCGATTTACCGTGAAAGCGTTCGCCGGTAACGAAATCGACGATCTCCCAATCGTAAGCGTTCGGAACGTCAACCGGAAGCGGAAGGAAGAAACTCCCGATTCCGCCCGTCGTCGTATTTCTTGCGACAACTTTTAACGACTCGAAGTCGTCAAGGTTTTCCAATAATTCGATAAAACGTTCGCTCAAACCAAGTTTCACAACTACACCTTGTAATATAAAGTAAGTTTTTTAAAAAGCCCGAAGGCGACAAGCGGCGGACGTGGGACTCGAACCCACAAAACCTTTCGGTTCACCGGTTTTAGAGACCGGCGCGTTTACCGTTTCGCCAGTCCGCCGAAGCCTCGCCGATTCCATCCGACGAGGTTAATAAAAGCGTTCCAATTTCGTTCGCGTCGCTACGGCGTTCGAATCATCGCAACTTCCTCCTTTTATGGGTTTACTAAATTTCTATTCGTATTCGTTCCAGAAACGTTTCTACAACATTGTATCTTCTCCTTTCCTTTGGTTGAAATGTTTATCTCAAACTACGACAAGCGTTGCGCGCTCGTCTCATAATGTCGCACCTCTTATTGCCGCGAGGATAGAATCCCGTCTCGGCGTAATAAGCGGCGATTCCGATCACGTTCTCCGCCGCCGACCGGAAATGCACGTTCTCTTCGCAGTTGAAAACCGGACTATTCTTGACGTTAAGGTAAAGTCGTTTCGCTTCGTCGGGCTCCGGATAACTTTCGAGATTATCCGTCTCGATCATAAACTCAGTCGCTTCCTTCACCGCTCGCGTCAAGTTGAAACGGACGTCGTAAATCGCGCCCTTCTTGAACAACATAACGCCGTCGCCGTCGGGGTTTTCAATCAACTCGTCGGGGTCGAGCTTCTGAGTTTCAGCCAAGTACGCGACATTAAGAAACATATAAAGCACCGTGTCGAAAACCGCTTTAAATCGATTGTTAAGGTAAAGTTCGTTCAATTCTTTGAGAATGTTCAGCATTGTTTAAAGTCTCCATAAAAAGTTTTAGTAACTCCGGCGTAATACGCCTCGACGAACGCCGCGTCTTTTCCGGCAAGCGCTCCCAACGATTTCCGCAAGTTACGGTAAACGAACATTTTATTCGGCACAATATCGCGCGGTCGACCGTTGGGCAACTTGCAATACTCCTCGACCGAAAAGATTTTGTAATACCGATCGCGCCAAACGCGTTCCGGGTTCTCGTGTTCGCAAACGTCGACTCGCGCCGCCCACGAGTCGTAATAAACAGTCAACGGTTTGACTGTTCCCTTCTCGATGTAATCGCAAACGTTGCGATAAACCTGTTTGCGAACGTCGTCAAAATTCTTACGCGACGGAAATTCAATAACCTTGTCGCCTTGTTCAATTTTCAGCATTGAAATATCTCCATTCTTCTTCAAAGTAACTTGCGTTAATATTGTAGTGTTTCGCGATTTCAGCATATCGTTCGACATCGTATCGCGCCAACGTCAGCGCCAAAGCCAATCGGACTTCGCGAATCGTCGCCGTCGGCGACGGAAAGACTCGCGAGTACAAAAACGCCGACGACAACACGATCTTGTCGACGTTAATATCTAAACCGCCTTTGCCAAAAAAGTTGGCGCCTTCGACGGTACGTTCCCAAACGCATTCGAACTTTCCGTCGTTCAGTTTAATATAACAATGCGGCTGGTCCCGCGAAGGCCCGTCGTTAAACATTTGCCGAAACGTCCGAGCCGCCGCGTTGAAACTCTTTTCCGACGGCAATTTCACGCCTTTAATTTCCATCGTTTCTCCTTTGTTTACGTTCTTTACGTTGGAAGTTTTCGCGTCTTTCTTGACTCGCGTTTTTCCGATAATACGCGAAAATAAACTCGCGCTCTTCGTCGGCGATTGAAGCGAGCGCTTGCGCCAACTCGTCGCGAATCGTTTTACCGTTCGGCGGAGGACTTTGCCGCGCGTCGCCTGCAAAACGTTTGGCGACGTCGTAAATCACCGTTACATATCCAGGCAAATCCTCGGAACGACAACACGTTAAATATAAATCACAATTGATTTCGTCAGTCCAGACGCAAGCAGAAGACGCGTTTTCACATTTAAGATAATTGCGAATATTCCTAACCAGCTCTTGCGCAATGTAGCAAAAATTGTGACGCGACGGAAAACGTCGACGCTTCCCTCCGACTTTCACCGCGAGCCGACGCCCGCGCTCTTGAACGTCGTCTTTCAACATAACGCCAACCCCTTTCTTTTAACAGACTTACCAACAATGAACCGCGTCAACTCTTTCCGCGTCGGCAATTTCACGCCGTTAATTTCCACGATTACGCACCCCTTTCCTATACGAATAATATTCCATTACAGAACCGTGGTCTTCGTCCACAATAGACGCAAGCGCTTTCACGAATTCAAAACGGATTCTGGAATCGCTTAACGTAAACCACTTCCAATAATCTTCTTTAAAATGTTCGCCGACGTCAAAGACCAGAACGCATCTGGAATAAAAATTCTTGTCGTAAGACCAAACAATATCGCCAAACACAGGATCGTATGCAACGTAAAGCGATTGCGCGCTTTCGTCGTTGAGATAATGTCTCACGTTATTGATTAACATTCGCGTCGTTTCGTTAAATGTGCGGCGCGACGGAAATTGGAACGGCTCGCCTTTAATTTTAACAACAAGTCGACTCCCCTTATTAGAAGTTTTATCTTTCAACATAACGCCAACCCCTTTCTTTTAACAGACTTGCCAATAACGAACCGCGTCAACTCTTCGACGCGTTCGCCCAGTTGAGTTTCTTCCAGCGAACAACGTTCGTCGGCGTCGAGTTCGTCCTCGAACGACTCGATCGCGTTCAAACAAGCGACGCCGTGTTCGCCGGGAATCGTTTCCGCGTAATCGTTTAAAACGTCGCAAATGCGACGGGCTTTTTCAATCGTCATTGCGCTTACTCCTCGTTCTTAACGTATTTGTTGCGATTGCTTCTGTTTTTGATAAAGTTGTGTAAATCGTTAATTTTCTCAACGACTTTCGAAAGGTTGACGCCGACCCCAAGGTATCGTCCAATATGCTTGTCGCACGACTGCCACGCAATGTCGGCTTCCGCCAACTCGAAATAACATTGACGAATCCTAGCAAGATACTCGGCGGCGTTGAATGTAATGGGAGTATTAAGATTGTCGCGCCACAAACCTTGAAGCTTTTCTTTGGCTTTAAGACTACTTTCTTTGTAAATTTTTTCCAGTGTTGAAAAAAGGTCGATTTTGCCGACGAAATTATTGAAATCGTCGCAAGTAAAGTCTTTAAATTCACGAAGTTGAAGTTCTTGTCGCACTGTCTTTTTCTTTTGTCATTGTTATTACTCCTCATTATTAACCAACAACCATTCGCCGAACGTAACGGACGCTTGAAGCCGCGCCCCCAAACGTTTTTCTTGCGCTCGTCCAAAATCGGCGAGCCGCAACGTTTCCCGCAACTTCTCCGGCTCGTTCAGACAGTCGACAAAACCGTATTCCCGTGCGAAATATTCGCCGATATTCTCGTAACTCTCGGTTTGCTTTTCGCCGTCGAATTTAACGCCCGTCCAAACGATTTCGTTCGCCCAATCGACCGCGTCGTAAAAGTTGGTACCGATCTCTTGATAGGCGTAAATAAACGATTTAAGCCATTCGTCGCCGAGTTCTCCCCAATTTTGAAACAGCAGCTTGACTTGAATCGGTCTTGACGGAATCTTAATTAATTCCGTTAAAAGCGGTTCGTTGCGACATAGCGAACGGTAATCGTCGACGACGTCATAAAGAAGGACTTTGTCGCCAGTCGAGCAGAAATCGCCGTCGCCCAAAATCCACGCGTTGTAGTTGATTTTTTCGTCCGGACTCCACCATTTTTCTTCGCCGTAAATGTTTCTGATTTTGAATTTAATATTCATATTTTTCCTTTCCAACAGTTTTGCTTCTCGGACTCCATCTTAATCCGCTTCGAGGAAATTTTTAAGATTTAATCGAAGCGGAAAGCGTTTTAAGACGTCGCAAGAAGCGCGTTAAGATAGCGACAACCCCGGTTAACAACCGGCGGAATAACATTTTAAAGAAACTCAATGTTCAAAATTATCGTCGAACATTGAGAAAACCCCGTTCGGGAGTCGAACCCGAATAAACGACCGCGCGGGGCTGTTCGCTCTATTTTCCGAGCGCGTTAACAAGCGTCAAATAATTTTGTTTCGCTTGCAATTTGAGACTTTCGACGACGCTTCCGCGCCCCTTGTCGATCAGCTTTTCGACGCCGTACTCTTGCGCTTTGGTAATTTTGACGTCGATTAAGTAAGTCGTTTCGTAAAGCGGGAGCCACGTTTCGCTGGAAACGTCGTCGCTTTTGTCCCAAAGCAAACCAAACGATTTCTCTTGCCATTTAATCGCTTTCGATAACATAACATCCCTTTCAATTGCTGCACAATGTAACATTTAACGGCAAAATAAAATCGTCCGACAAGTTGAGAAGCGCTAACTCGACGGGCGATTATAAATAAACGACGTTTCGCGTACCAACTCAGTCGGAAGCAATGACGTCCTCGATTTGTTCTATCGCATAAAGCGGTAAGTTCACAAGCCATTCTTCTCTCCGATAGTCCGCCATCGACGCGCGAACCGAAATCTCCGGCGAGAACTTTTCGCGGAACGTCTTCAAACTCTTCGCTTTAAGGTTCGTCTCCGCTTTAACTTCGACAGGAACGATTCGGTCGCCCGCGTCGACGACAAAGTCGATTTCGCAAGTGTTCCTTTCGTTGGTGTAATAATAAACGCCTAGTTCCGCGAGCGTTTTTAACTGTTGGCAAACGTACTGTTCCGTCAACGCTCCTTTAAACTCGACGAAAAGTTGGTCGCCGTCGAGCAAAGCGCGTTGCCGAAGCCCCGACATACAGCCGAGGAGTCCGACGTCCAACACGAACAGCTTGAACGCTTTCAAGTCCTCGTAAGCCTTCAATGGAACGCCTATCATATTCACGCGACTCACTTTATGCACGAGCCCGCAATCGCAAAGCCACATAATCGCGGTCTCGTAGTCTTTGGCGCGACCGCCTTCGCGAATCAGTCCGTAAATCAGTTTCTTATTCTCTTTCGAAAGTTGCGAAGGAATGCTGTTCCACAACATACGAAGTCGCGGGACAATTTCATTCGGCGCGTGTTTCGAAAAATCTTGCTCGTATGCCGCAAGGATTCGCCGCTGAATCTCGCGAACTTCGTTGAAGTCTTGATCGTCCGCGAAACTTTGAACCGCTTCCGGCATGCCGCCGACAAAGTAATAATGTTTCAACGCGTCGACATACGTCTGCCGGAAACTCGCGATCATCGAAAAGTCGCGCTTGTCGAGTAATTCCGCGAAACGTTCTTTTCCCGTCGCCAATAAAAACTCTTTAAAAGAAAGAGGATACAGCTTCAAGAAGTCGACTTTTCCCACCGGAAACGACGTGCCTTGATGCAACGCGACGCCGAGCAACGAACCCGCGCAAACAATGTGATACCGCGGCGCGTTTTCGTAAAAATATTTGAGCGACGCGAGCGCCCTCGGGACTTCCTGCACTTCGTCGAAAATAAGAAGCGTCTTGTCGGGATTGATTTTTCGATTCGCGTACAGCTCCAACCCCATAATCAACCGATTCACGTCCAAGTCGGTTGCGAACAGCTCCGACATTGTCGCGTTAGAATCGAAGTTGACATAAACGACGTCGTCGTAAGCCTGTTTGCCAAACTCTTTCATTAGCCAAGTCTTACCGACCTGACGCGCGCCTTCGATAATCAAAGGTTTGCGACGTTTGCTTTGCTTCCATTGGAAGAGTTTTTCGATAGCGATTCTGTACATATATGCGCCTCCATTACCGCGATGCACGTTTAGTATAGCGCCTTTTACAAAAAGTGCAACGAGTTTTTGTGAAGCCTCCCACTTTTTACAACGAGTTTTTGTCGTATCGACACACTTTTTACACCGAAAAAATGCGAAACGCCGCACTTTTTACACCGAAAGCCCGGTTTTCGCAAACAATCGTCATAATATCGGCGATGAAATTATGACGATTGTCAACGGCAAAAGAACCGCCGCCGAAATTTCTCCCGACAACGCTTGGAAATCTATCTACCGCCGTTTAACTGGTCGCCTGAAAACCGGCGACGGCTCGACTTTGCGTTCCGTCAAGACCGTAAAGACGGCGATCAGCTCCCCGTCAACGTTCGCTTGGCGCGTTTTTTCCTTCTTCGGCGGACGATAGCCTTTTTTCAACTCGTTCCGAATAACGAACGCCTCCAAAATGCGGAGTTGACGGTCGACTTCCGACGCCGCTTCGGCGATCTCTTTGGAAGTCCGGTAATACCGCTCCCATTCCAAGCGCTCGATATTGTCGAACACGACCTCCGCGACCTCGAAAATTTCCGGGTCGCGTAATTTTCGACGCCAAACACGCTCGTTTAGCGCGTCGTAACGGTCTTTAAGACCTTCAACAATCCTTTCCGAAGAAATTTTCTTCGGCGAGTAGGTAAGCGTGAATTCCATTTTTCTAAATCCTTTTCATTGCTACATAATGTAACACGAAAAACTAAAAAATAATAGCGTCGCCCGACTCTAACGGGACTGTCCGACAGACCGAAGGACGCTAGAAGGTTAAACGTTGATAACGTCGGTTTCGTATTTACTGTACGCGCTAAACAAAGTCGTTGAACGATTTCGTTCGTCAAGTCTACGTCGGTCAACCGCTTTCGTCCTCGCCATTTCGCTAGGTTAAGCGCGTCGTAATGAAGCCCTTGCAACGAACCAAGACAGATTGAGTATCCCGGCACGACGAAACGTTCGCGTTCTTTAACGTCCGTTAGAGAACGATTCGTATAAACCAATATCCGCCCGCGTTCCGGCGCCTTATACTTTTTGAATAACTCCATTACCAAAGGCGTTAAACGTTGAGCCCGGCAAGAAACTTCCCAAGCGCCCTCGAAAGTCAGCCACAAAAACATCTCTTTGTTCGACCGATTTACCGTTTTCCCGACGGCGCGACTTGAAGATCGCAACCAATACGGATAATAGGCGCGAAAATTACAGAAAGAAAATTCAATTTCTTTCCCGTCTGTGTACGCGTATGAATCTTTTCCGGGGTTTTCCTCGCAAAATCGAATCGTTTTTTCCGCCCAATCCCATCGAGCGGGCGTCGTTAGCTCGTCAAAAATCTCCGGGCGGTCAAACGTCTCGATTTTTTCGTCGATAACGGCGACGTTTTTGTCAACTTCGATAGAAAATTCGCCCAGAGATACTAAAAACAAGCCGTTTTTCGGTTGACGTTCCAAAACGACGCTTTCTAAGTCAAAGTCAAACCAAACGTCCTCCCTCGCGTCGAAAATTTTAGTGTCTCTATGATAATCGTAAATATGGGCCAGCCAATACGCCCCCCACATTTTAACCGACTTTAACGAATAATTTTCGTCGTACATTTTTTGGCGAACCTCCTTCCGGCGATATGACTATATAATATCGCGTTAAATCTCGTCCGTCAACCCGGTTCGACTTTTTTCAAACGCTTCGCTTGACAAACTAAGTTTGGCGCGGTATAATAGAATCGTCTTGGATTTTTCAGCCCTTAGCCAGGCTTCACATCTTTCTTCCAAGACAAGAACGCGCGGCGAGTGTTCCAGCACGACGACCCGCGCGTTTTTTATTTTTCTTGCGCGAGGGCGCGTCGGTAGACTTTGCCTTTTTCAAACGCGGCTTTTTTCAAACCGATTCGAGAACCGACTTTTTTCAAACCGGACTTTTCCCGAACCGAGTTTAAGACCGACCGTTTTTAGAACGGACTTTTTTTAAGCATATTCGAAAAATTTTTTCGCAATTTTTGACAAAAGCGAAAACAATCCGCAAAAATTAGAAAAAACTAACTTTTGCGGCGCAAAAAAATCGCGGAACTCCCCTGAACTGTTGAAAACGAAAGAAAAAGTCCCCCTTTTCCGCGTTTCGCAACAGAACGCCGGGTAGTTCGCGCGATTTTTAGCATAATGAAGGGAAGTCTTTCGACTTCCCTTCCTCTTGTCGCGTTCTATTTCGTCTCATTGTAGCGAACTTCGTTCGCAAGCAACTTGTCGAAGTAGAAAAGCGTCAAATAGCCTTGAACGGTTTTCGCAACCGTTTCGGCGAAAAATTGCCCTTTCGTCGTTTTCGCTTTACCAGAACGCCCAATAGCGCCGTTCGTTTCTTCACGGTATAACGCCGGAGAACCGAAAACGATTTTTCGAACGCTTAACCCGTCGACAAGAGCCGCCGGAATAAGTTCGGGATACCAAACTTTTTCATAAACGGGCTTCTTGTCTTGCAAAACGGGCTTTTCGTTTTCATCGAGCTTGATAACCTCCTTTTCAACGGCAACAAGTCGGAACTCTTCACCGTTGAAAACCGCGCAAAGCGCGGCAAAGCGTCGCATAAAACGCCCCGTCGGCAACGTCCACCGGTAAATATCCGCGAACGTTTTAAACGCTTCCGGAAGTTTAACGGGAGCCGTGAACCCCTTTTCGATAAACGTTTTAACGGAAGCGTTCCGTTTTTCGCCGAATTGAGTAGACCGCGCGGCAAAAGGCACGTCGACAACGAAACGAAAACCGTCAAAAGCGACGTTTAAAAACGTCGCCTCGGCAATTTGAAGACGCGCCAAGTCGTGCGTCTCAAACGCAAGGCGTTTAAGCTCGATGTCTTTTTGATAATCGTTAAAACGCGCGATAGCGTTCGCGCGTTCCGTTTTATCGATTTTATCAACCTTGACGTTTTCGACGTGTTCAGTCGCGGCAAAAATCGCCTTGCTAAGTTGTCGCCAACCCGGGACGTTTTCCGCGCAAGCGCGGGTCAAAATACCCGCGCTTTTGTCAAGCTCGTTCAAAAGAGCTTGACGCGCTTTTTTAACGTCGTCGATAACCGGAAAAGACGGTTCTTTCGTCGCCTTTTCCGGCTTCTCGCTTTCCGGCGACGCGGTTTTCGCCGCGCCGTTTTCCGGTTTCGTTCCGTTGGAGTCGACGGCGTTCGCGTCCGTTTGGGGCGCGACGACGTTCTTTTCCTCGACGTTTTCCGGATTGACGTTTTGGTTTTCGGCGTTGACGTTGTTTTTGTCGTTCTTTTTAGCCATATTCTTCACATCTTTCTATTTAGCCGCGTATTCCCTCGACCGTTCCAGCGGTCGAGCGCGTCGGCGGCGGTTGAAATCTCCGCGCCCAAACGTACATATTTCGGGCGCAAACAACCCCCAAACGTTTCCACCCGGGGGCCGTGGAATATGCTATAAAACGCGCCTTTACGTCGCTTATCGTTCGCGCCCTTGCGGGGACGAATACGCGCCTTCGACGTTGCGACCGCTCTTTCGGAGCGACGGCAACAGACCGCCGACGACGACGCGCGAACGCGTTTTTAATCGCCTTGTAAGTTTAACCTAATTGTTAAATATCATACAATATTCAACTTATTGAACCGCAAATAGCCCGACGTTTTGCCGTTGGCTCGCGTCGGCGGGTTGTCGCCGAACAGTTTTAGCCGCCCTTTGAGTCCGCGAACGTTCGCCGCCTGCTAGCGTCGAAGCGTCGTTTCAATTTATCAAATATCGTCCGCCGCTCGCGACTCCTTTCGTCGTCGTTCGCGTCGCAACCGTTCGGCGCTTGACCGCTTGACCGCTTGACCGCTTGACCGCTTGACCGCTTGACCGCTTGACCGCTTGACCGCTTGACCGCTTGACCGCTTGACCGCTTGACGTGCAGGCGTTCGCGCTTGCCGCTCCTTGTCTTGGAGCCGTCAAGTTTTCTAAAAGGTTCTTTTCCCAACCTTTATATATAGTATACTCTCAAAAATAAATTTGTCAAGGTTTTTTTGACGTTTTTTAAAAATCTTTTACACCGTAAATCGTTGAAAACAAACAACTTATAGCGATCGGCAAAAGAAAAACCAAGACTCCTAAACGTTGTTATTAAACGGCTTACAAAAGGCGTTCGCGACGGTGAAACGCCCGGGTTTTCGCCGTTCGCCGAAAGCGACCGGAGGAGGCGAACGCCGGGGCGGCGGCGGGCGTTCCCGAGAAATCCCCACCCGGCAAGCCGGGATAATGTGCCGTGCGTATACTCCACACTATCACCACCGAACAAGTCGGGGTAGTGTGCCACACCCCCAGGACCACTATTTCCACCTATCAAGTCAAAATTAGGCAATTTATCGATGCGCCTAGAAAAAAATAGGGTCCTCCTAAGCCGTTTATTCACACGACTTACGCGCGGAAGCCTACAATTTATACACCGGCTTTATTTATTTACTCAAACCATACGGCGGCAAATAAATTTCCGGTGTATTCTCTTTTCTTTCTAACTCAACTCTTTTCTCGACTTACGAACGCGCTATAATACGCTTAGACGGTGAAACGAGAGGCGGCGTTGCGATTGCGGTTGCCAATAATCCTTCTCGCTTCCCTTACGGGAGAGACGCGCGGCGTAACGTTGAATCGAGTCTTTACTTATTTTAACAAGTCGCTTGGAGAAGTCAAGAGGACGTTTATGAAATTTCGTCGAGGCGTCGCCGACGCTTGTTGTTACATCGCGTTATCTCCGGTTATCGCGATTTTCGTTTTAATGAAGTCGCTTTATTATTTGCTGGTTGGCGTTAGGTGTATTGCCGAGGGATGGCTGAATATCTTCTTGGTTGTAACGGCGGCGTTGCATTCCGTGTCGTCGGCGATTTGCGACTTCAACGTTCGCCTGCTCCTCGGAGGCGCAACGTTGCGTTAAGGAGTTACCGGTTCTTCGGCGTTCCGACGCGAAAGGAACCGTATCGTATTGAGAATGGAGAAATTAAATGAAAATCTTTATGATAACGCCGGGCGAAGAGTTGGAGTCCGTTTACAAAGACTGCGGCGAATTTGGCGCCGCAAGTTGGTATATCGAAATTCGAACTAACGAAGAAACTTGGGAAGACGAAATTGAGTATAACGCTTTCCTTAAAATCGCCAACGTTACGGCGTTTTGTCATTTTACGAACGACGATCACGATAAGTTCCACGAACTACAAGAAGCCGTCGACGTTATTTGGCGCGAATCGTCCGACGTTAAAGACTTCGCTAAAAGACTTTACAACGCTCGTATCTCGGATAGGTTTTTCGAAGAAGTAGAATTCGACGCGGAGGAAGCGGAATGAGAGCCAGACCGTTCGCAATGTTTAACTTTCGACCCGGCAACGTGTTGCGTCAGGAACTGCCGTTTCTGCACGAATACAATCTTCAATTATACAAAGGCGGCGCGTCGCTCTTCCCTTCTCTTTCGTTCGAGGAAACCGTTGGCGACGTTATGGAAGCGGTAAGTAAGTTCGCCGACGTAAGCAACGTCTTTACGTATGTTTGGATAAATTATTCCGACCCGAGCGAGTATTTGCGGAACATGAAACGCGGAGGATACGTCGAAGAAATCCTCGAATACGTCTACGAACCTTACGGCGATTTATGGAAATTCAAAGACGGCGCATGCAATTGGGAGACTGAAATATGAGCGAGAAAATTCGCGAAGTTAGCATCGAATTTAAGCCGACGGAATGTTGGCGACAATTGGCGCCGGAGTACGAAACTTGGTACGCTTAGACGCAGGCGGACGGCGAGTGGCAAGTTTTACCGTGCGATATTAAATACGACGAAAAACTCAACCTTGATTTTAGGAGCGAGGTTTATTATCCGTGGATTCTTATCGGAGGAATCGACGATTGGCTGGAACGGTTGTTTCACGATTCGAAATCAATAAGCGAACCGTCGCCCGAAAACCGTTTGAGTTTCTTTTGCGACCAATTGCTTAAAGCGGGCGTCGCTTCGGAGATTGTCAAGAAAAACGTTTGGACGTTTGAGGAGCCAAACCGATAAACAACAGGCGCAGTCGAATTACGTTGAAACGGCAAGAATTGTGAAGTTTTCTTGCCGTTTCCTCTTGCGCTATTATTAATTTGGAGGTAAACTTATGTTATCGTCAGCGCCCCCCGCCCCGTTCGATTCCGCCGATTTTAAGGAAACTACTATGTTAAAGAAAGTGGTAACCCGCGTTCAATTCGAGAATTTTGGACCGCTCCCGGATTTCGAATGGTCGAATATTGGGTCGATTAACTTAATCGTCGGTAAAAACGGAACCGGCAAGACGTTTTTGCTCAAAGCGATATACTCGGCGTTAAAGTCGGTCGAAAAATTTGGACGCGGCAACAATCGGCAAAAATTGGGAACGATTTTGGACGATAAAATGTTCTGGACGTTTCAAACCGATCATATAGGCGACCTCGTTTGTAAAGGCAAAAGTGTTTTATCCTTTGCCGTTGACTTTGGTAAAGAGAAATTGAGTTACAAAATTGCCGCCGGCGCCAAAAGTATTAAACCGGGTTCGCTTATAGATACTTGCAAACCGCGGCAAACAAACTCTCTTTTTATTCCGGCGAAAGAAGTTCTTTCTTTGTATCCCATTATTCGCACGTCGCGCGAACGGGATGAAGCGTTTGGATTTGACGACACCTATTACGATTTAGCGCAAGTCGTCTCGTTTTCGGTTTCGCGCGGTCGTAATTCGCATAACTTGGCTAAAAGTCGTCGACTATTAAAGAGTATTCTCGGCGGCTCGGCTGAACTTAATCCCGAAACTCAGACTTGGTATTTTGTCGACCTAAAAGGTAACCGTTACTCGATAAACCTAACCGCCGAGGGAACAAAAAAGAACGCTATTCTCGACCGACTTTTAAAAATGCATTATTTAACCCCGGGTTCCGTTCTTATTTTCGACGAACCGGAAGTCGGCGTTCATCCGTCGGCAATTTCGCAACTTTGGGAAATTTTTTATTTACTAGCGGAATCGGGAATCCAATTATTTATTGCGACGCATTCCTATTTTACAATTAAGAAAGCGCAGCTTATCGCTCGCGAACACGGGCTTAGTATTCCAATGCTTTCCCTTAACCGCGAAAACTTAGACGCGCCTACGCAGGTTCGAGTTGACGATCTTCAAGACGAGATTTTGTCGAACGAAATTATCGACGAGTCGATTCGGCTTTACGAAGAAGAAGTCGATTTGTTTTTCGGGGAAAACGTCGAGGTTATTTAAAATGTCCGACGCTTGCATTTATCCCAAAGAATGCGGTTCGCTCCTACAATTTGGACCGTTCAAAAGAGAAAATTTTTACCCCATTGAAAAAATTTGCAAAGAAAAAACAATCAAAGACTATACGTTTCCCAGCGTCGAATTCGTCTTTTGTCGCGACGATCGCCTCTACTTTTTAGAATCTAAAAAGACGGCGCCGCGCGTTGCGTCGGAGTCTCTGGCGCAAAACTGGCAGAAAGTCGCCCGCCAATTTTCGGACGCCGTCGACCAAGAGACTTGCCAAACAATAGACAAACTCTTAAAAAACACGCCGATCTATTGCCGGTATGCCGACGATATTGTCGAGAAGTTTTTTGCCTCGCTTCTTTTCACGCTTGAAGAAGCGCGTAAAACGCTTCAAGAAGCCAAGCTTCCCGATAATATTCAAACATTTGTCGCCGAACGTAAGCCCTTTGTTTTTATGCTTGTCGTTACCGAAGGAATCGACGAGCGCGTCGCGCCGCTGCAAGACGCGTTACAAAAAGCCGTTAAAGAGCGCGCGCGACCTCTTTACGAACTATTTAAGCCTCAAATACGCGTTCTATCCGCTAAACAAGCGCAAAAAAAAGGAATCGTTTTTAAAATCCTTGACAGCCCACAAGATGTCTCGGCGCAATGAACTTTACGTCCCTGTCAAAACCACCCGCCCGCGGCTTCTCTCGACGCGTCGGCGAAGCTGAACGACCCGCCGTAATTTGGTTGCGAGCCGTTGGTCGGCGTCGGTTGGGGGGCGAGTTGGCGTCGCGACTCCTCTTCCGCTTGGACGGCGGCTTGGCTCGCTTCGGCGAAGGAAAACGTTCTATGCGTTCGACTGTTCGCGGCGTAAAATTCGGGTCGGGTCGCGCCCAACTCGTTCGCGGCGACGGCGGCGCCGACGATTCCGTCGAACCAGTGGTTTTCTTTTTCGTTCGGACGCAACGACCAGACGTTCACAACGCGGTCGTGTCCAACCGTCGGCGTCCAAATCTCGCTCGAAAGGTGTCGGGCAAGGAGTTCGTGTTCGCGAACGTCGTTTCCAAAGATTTCCAACGACCCAGAATCGCCGACGCTCGTTAAAATGCGGCGGTAAACGAACGTTTTCCAGTAGTTTGTATCGAAAAGTATGTATCGAACAGCGCGTTGATTTCGGTTATTAGGGTAATACCGCCCGCGCGCCTCGCCCGACTTTCGGTTCTAAAACGCCGGCGGTTTGTGTTGCGCGCCCAAGAATTTACCGTGCGACGGCGTCCAAATCGGCGAAAACTTCGATTCGCGGCAAAATTTGTCGACCGTCGCGGTCGATTCGCCCCAACTTGCGTCGATAAGACGCCTGCCGACGCGCAAGATTCCCCAAATCGCCCCGTCTTCCCGCTTGTACTCGCGTCCGAGGACGGTTTCCGCCCAAATTTCGAACGCTTTGCGCAGTCTCGCCTCCAATCCGTCGCGCGGAAAGACGTCGGAGAGCTTCGGATTGAGCGCGTTCGACTCGAAATGGAGCCGTCTTTGCTTCGGGAACGTCCCGTAATCGATTAACTGACCCGAAAAATCGTCCGTCCAAGCGCAAACGACGTAATAAAGCGCCTCTTTTTGCACGTCGACGAACGCCGTTACCTTGTTCGCGGCGATCGGAACCTCGAAACGCGGGCGATTGTTCAGTTTCGCGAAGGTATGGGCGGGCGTCGGCTGTTCGTCGCCGAGGTCAACCGTCTTCGTCTCCTGCTGAAACTCCGACATAAACGCCCATTCGTTCTCGAAATACTTATTCATGCAGAATTGCAGCCCGGAAACCTCGTTTTTCCCGTATCGTTCCGGCCAAGAGACCTCCGCGCCCGCGTCTGTCGCCCCGCTTCCGTCGCCGTCCTCTTGGAATTCCTTGTTCCGCATGTCGGAATAGGTCGTCCAAAGTTCCATATTGTCCGGAAAACGCTTTAACGCTTTGATTCTTTCCCCTTTCCACTCGGGATGGAGCTTGCGATTGAGGAGTTGGTCGGCTAAATCGTTCCGTTCAATGACCGTGCAAGGGCAAAAGACGGTAATCTCTTCGCCCGGACCCGGCAAATTAAGGATCGCCTTGAAGATATTGTCGGCGCGCTTCTTAATTTGCTCGTCGCTCCGCGCCGATTCGTCGGTTTGCGGGTCGTCGATAACGCAAAGGGTCGGTCGCAGGTTCTCGCCGGTCGCTTTGTTCTTCAATTTCATCCCGCGAATACGCCCTTCGATCCCCGCGTACTGCAAAACCGCGCCGGAAACGGGGTTGTTCGGCGTCGTCGGGAGAACGACGAGGTCGTTGTTCCAAACAATGTTGGTATGGACGCCCGCGACGTGCTGACCGCCGGCACGGTTCGCCGCTCCGTTGAGTTTGACGATCGGATAACAGATTTCCGGGAAGTCGTTGATGATTAAGTCGTTGTTATCAAGGTCGGCTTTAATCGAATTGAAGGACGAACACGCAGCGCTGGCGGTCGCCCCGACGAAAAGAACGTAACGATGGTATCCGTAAAGGAGCGCCCACTCGCAAGCGTCCTCGCAAAGGGTGGTTTTCCCGGAGCCGCGCGGCATTGCGATAGCAAATTTGCCGCCGTTGATTACCGCGTCTTGAATCTTAGCGATAACGATCAAGTGATCGGGCGACCAAGGGCGGTTGTAACGCTCCGGGTGATAGTGTTCGCAAAAGAACATGAACGACGTCCGCGCCTTCTCCCGCGACTCCGGGTCGACGACGGCTGGAATCGGCGAAATATCGCGACCGGCGAGGGAGGCGGCGCGTGATCGCTCGCGCATCCTTTGCCGGTCGCGTTCGTAAAGCTCTTGTTGATGTTTGTCTTTCGCGATTTGCTTCGTCATTAGCATATCTTGGGAACGTCGTAGATTTCACAAAGAACCTCGACGATTCGTTCCGCCTTGTCTTCGCTTCCGGTTTGTTCTTTTAAGACGGCGACAAGACCTTCCTTTGCCTCGTCAATAAAACGCGCGGCGTTTCGGTATTCCTTGGTTGCTCCCGCTTTATCAAAAAAGTTGTTGAATTCATCTTTTTCTAAGGCAAGACCGATACTTTGAAGTTCTTTCACCGCGTCGAGTAAAGCGAAAAGTTTCTCGCTCAACGCGAGCCCCTCGTCGGTCGACAAAAACAGAACGGCGTCCAGCGCGGCGCCCTTTTCCGTTTCGACGCCAAGCGATTGGAGCTTGCGTTTCTTCGGTCGAGCGACGC
>JAZQAP010000701.1:0-1883 GCA_045545275.1 Thermoguttaceae bacterium
TTTGCGGCGTTGTCTGCCGAGCGCCGCGACTGAAGAGGACGAGCGCAAGGCGTTTCTCGCGATTCGGCGCGTTCTCGAAAAAGACCTCGATTTGGCGAACTTCCGCGATTCGCTCGACCGCGCGCTTAAACCGCTCGAAGCGAACGGGCTCTTGGACAAACTTCATTCGCCCGACGAGGGAAATCAAGAAAAAATCCGCGTTTACGACGTCGGAGCGGACGTTTCGACCGCGCGCGAGGTCTCGGTCAACGACGTTTTAATCGGCAACGCTTATCAAATTAAAGACCTGCTGAGCCGCGAATACACCGACCGCGAAGTCTTGGATTTGCTCTTTCAACGGATTCGAACCGCGACGCCGACGACGCTGACCGAGAATCGCGACGCGACGTTTAAAGCGTTGGCCGCCGCCGAGGAGAGCGTCGGGCCCGTTTACGTCGTTTACGAAGTCGGGCAAACGTTGGCGCGCTCCGACAAACCGATCGGCGACAACGAGTTGCGACTGTTGCGCGAGGAGCGAAAGGCGCGGCTTAAAGCGCTGACGACCGAAGAAAAATTGAAGCGAACCGGCGCCGTTTTCGCGTTGATTTCGGCGATGCTGTTTAGCGCTTACGCCTTGTTCCGTAAACGTTTAACGCAAGCCGAGAGCGAGCGCGGAACGTCGTTGCTCGCGTGTTCGATCTTTTTCGGCGCGATTTTGGCGACCGTCGCGGTCGGGCGAGCGATGCAAGTCGCTTGGGACGCTCGCGGCGGAACGGCGGCGTTGATACCGATTTTGATTTTCGTTCAAACGGTTTCGTTGGCGGCGTCTTGGGGGGTCGCGTTGACGTTCGGCTCGATCGCCGCGTTTGCGTTGGCGTTGTCCGGCGGCGGCGCGTTTGGGACGTTTATCGTTTTCGTCGGAACGGCGACGATCGTCGCGTTGACGTCGCGAGGCGTTCGGACGCGTTCGCAACTGATCGGCGTCGCGTTCGCGGCGGGCGTCGGAGCGTTCGTTTTATCTTGGTTGGCCGAGGCCGCCGGAACGACGAACGACCGCGCGTACATCTTGGGCGAAGCCGCGTTTTGCGGACTTTGGGCGCTGTTGGCCGGATTCCTCACTTCCGGTTTGCTGCCGATCGTCGAGCGCGTTTTCGGCGTGCTGACGCCGATGCGGCTCCTCGAATACGGCAACCCGTCGCACCCGCTTTTGTTGGAGCTTAACCGGCGCGCGCCGGCGACTTACAATCACTCGATCCAAACGGCGGCGATCGCCGAAGCGGCGGCGGAAGCGATCGGGGCCCGAGCGTCGCTGATTCGCGTCGGCGCGTATTTTCACGACGTCGGCAAAATGCTCCAACCGGAGCGTTTCACCGAGAACCAACGCGGCGGCTACAACGTTCACGACGAGCTGGAGCCGCGAATGAGCGCGCTCGTCATCGTCGCGCACGTCAAAGACGGCGTAGACTTGGCGAAGCGGTATCATATTCCGCGACAGATTGTCGACTTGATCGAGCAGCACCACGGCGCGATGCTCGCCGGTTTCTTTTACCAAAAGGCGAACGAGGCGGCGAAGGACGAACTTCCGGCCGGGCAACAGCTCGACGAAGCGCCGTTCCGCTATCCGGGCCCGATTCCGCAGTCGAAGGAAGCGGCGATTTTGATGCTGGCCGACGCCGCCGAGAGCGCGAGTCGGTCGATGGGCGACGTCGCGCCGGGCCGCATTGAAAACTTGGTGCGGCAACTGGTTACGGCGCGGCTCGAAGACGGTCAGCTGAACGATTCCGGTTTGACGCACGGCGAAATTCGGCGCGTCGAAACGAGTATGGTAACGTCGATTTTGGCGAGCCGACACAGCCGCGTCAAATACCCGGCGACGGCGAAAGCGAGCGAGGAACCGAAAGAGC
>JAZQAP010000702.1:0-14699 GCA_045545275.1 Thermoguttaceae bacterium
GCTCCGGAAGCCGGAACCGCTCTTCCGCCCGCGCTCCCCTCCGCCGCTTCGACCGCGCAAACGCCCGCCGCTTCGACCGCGGCTCCGGCGAAAAAATCGGACGGAAGCGAATTCGTTATTCCGGCGAACGCGACCGCGGAACAACTTCTCGCGCAAGCGGAAAAACTCCTCTCGAACGAAACGGTTTTCGAAACCGAAGACGAATACGTCGCTTGGATCGACAAAATGTTGGCGACGAACGAACAAATCGCCAACCGCGTCCTCGCGATGAAAACGACCGACGAAGTTTTCCTCCAAGCGGTCTCCCTTAAAGGGCAAGTCTTGTGCTACCAAGCGTCGGTCGACGCCGCCGTTTTGCCGAAATTGAAGGCTTACGCCGACGCGTTGCAAAAGAACAAGCGCGTCCAAAGCCTCGAAGAAGGGCGCGACGCGGCGCTGGCGTTCTCCGGCGTTTACCTCCAAGCGAAGGTCGCCGACGTCGTCGAACGCGGCGGAACCGCGCAAGAGTTGAAAGCGGCGATGAAAAACGTCGAAACGTTCGTCGCGGCGAACCCGACGACCGCCGACCTAACCGTCGACTTAGTCGTTCCGGTCGCGATTTTGGCCGCGACGCTCGAAGAGCCGACCCTTCCGACCGAAATTTGGACGCCGATCCTTAAAAACCTGAAAGCCGCCGGCGACGAAGACTCGCTCCGCGCCGCCGAAGGCCTCGAAGGCGCGATTCGCTTCTCCGAACTCCAAGGAAAAACGTTCGAATGGTTCGGACGAACCGCCGACGGCAAAGCGTTCGACCCGGCTCTCGTTAAGGGGAAAGTCGTTCTCGTCGACTTCTGGGCGTCTTGGAACGAGTCCTGCGCCGCGGTTCACGCGGAACTCGCGAAACTTTACAAGGCGTACCGTCCGCACGGTTTCGAAATTGTCGGTTACAACCTCGACGGCGACGCGAAAGCGATGCAAACCTACCTGAAGAAAACTCCGCTCGCTTGGCCGGTTCTCACCGAACTCCAAGCGATCGCCGCGAAAGAAAAATCGCTCGCGCGTTACTACGGAATCGACGAAGCGCCGACGTTGATCCTCGTCGGCGGCGACGGCAAAGTCGCGGGCGTCGATATCGATCTCGAAACGCTCCTCGCGACGCTGAAAGTCGTCTTCCCGGACGTCGAAGCGCCGACGCTCGGAACCGCCGCCGCGACCGCCGCTCAACCGAGCGCCGCCGCGACCGGAGCCGCCCGTCAAACCGGCGCCGCTGCGACCGGAGCCGTCCGTCAAACCGCTCCCGCCGCGACCGGAACCGTCCGTCGAACCGGAACGACTCCCGCGACGCCCGGCGCCGCCGCGACCGGCGCTCGTCGCGCCGTCGGCTCCGCCCGTTAATGGGGGAACAACTCGCGACGCCTAATCCGCGTCGCGCCTCAACCAAGTGAAACGCGGTCGCCGCCGACGTTCGAACGCTCCGCTCTCCGCTCGGGAAAGCGAAACGCCCAAGAAACGTCGGCGCGCAAGACCTTAAAAATAAACATTGAAGGAGAAGTTAGTGTCCTCTTATCATTCCATCGTGTTGGTCAAACAAGTCCCCGACACCGCGAACGTTACCGGCTCCGCTATGAAGGAAGACGGCACGATCAACCGCGCCGCGCTCCCGACGATCTTCAACCCGGAAGACCTTCACGCGCTCGAAGCCGCGCTCGAAGTGAAAGAACGTTTCGGCGGAACCGTTACGGTCGTTACGATGGGGCTCCCGAAAGCCGCCGACGTTCTGCGCGACTGCCTCTACCGCGGCGCCGACCGCGCGATTCTGATCACCGACCGCCGCGCCGCCGGGGCCGACACGCTCGCGACGAGCTACGTCCTCGCGCAAGCGGTCAAAACGATCGGCGATTACGACTTCGTTTTCTGCGGTCGCCAAGCGATCGACGGCGACACCGCGCAAACCGGCCCGCAAACCGCCGAAAAGCTCGGGATTCCGCAAATCGCGTATCTCACGGAAATCATCGACGTGAAAGACGGCAAAGCGACGCTCCGCCGCTCGCTCGGCAACGGTTGGGAAACGGTTTCGACGACCCTTCCGGCGCTCGTTACGGTCGTCGAAGAAGCGAACGAACCGCGTCCGCAAGCCGCGATTAAAGTGATGCGCAACAAGCACAAGCGCGTTCCGTCGGAAGTCGCCGACCCGTCGACGCTCGCTCCGGAAGACCGTCTTGAACAATGGTCGCTCGACGACATTTCCGCCGAGCTTGACCGTTGCGGTTTGGCCGGTTCGCCGACGAAAGTTTACCGAATCGAATCGATCGTCCTCAAGAAAGAGGGCTTCGTCGAAGTTCCGGCGACGGAAGAAGGAATCCGCGGCCTGATTTCGGAACTCGTCAAAGACCGCGCGCTCGGCTAATCGCCGTCCGTTTTCCGCTCGGCGGTCGTTTCGACGCTTAGCGTTCCGGCTCCGCGACGTTCGTCGACGTTCGCTTGCCGCGACGCTTCCCTTGTCCTCGCCGCCGTTTTAACAAGATAAAAGCCCATTTTACGATATTTAGGATGCTCGAATGAACAGAAAAAATCCCGAAGGCGAAGTTTGGATTTTCGCGGAACAGGAAGACGGCAAGCTGCAAGACGTCGTTCTCGAACTTTGCGGACGCGCTCGCGAACTGGCCGACAAACTCGGCGTTAAAGTCGGGGCGGTTCTCCCGGGTCGCGGCGTCGCCGACCTTTCGAAAACGCTCTTCGCTTACGGCGTCGACAAGGTTTACGTCGTCGACGACCCGAATTTGGCGCGCTTCACGACGTCGCCTTACGCGCATGTTCTGCAAACGCTGATCGAAAAATACGCGCCGCAAATCGTCCTTTACGGCGCGACGCATATCGGTCGCGACTTGGCGCCGCGCGTCGCTTCGGCGACCCGTTCCGGGATGACCGCCGACTGCACCGACCTTCAAATCGACGACGTCGAGCTTCTCGACTCGAAAACGAAGACGAAGGTTCAATATAAGAACTTGCTGCAACAAATCCGTCCGGCGTTCGGCGGCAACATCGTCGCGACGATCGTGAACCCGGAACAATGGCCGCAAATGGCGACGGTTCGCGAAGGCGTTTTCCCGAAGGGCGAAGCGGACGAAACCCGCGTCGGCGAAATTGTCGAGGAAAAGGTCGAAATCGACGCGAGCTTGTTGGCGGTCGAAGCGCTGGAGCGTTTCGTCGAAGAGAAAAAGGTCGACTTGAAGGGCGCTCGCGTCGTCGTCGCCGGGGGCGCCGGGGTCGGGAGCAAAGAGAACTTCAAGTTGATTTTCGACTTAGCGAACGCGCTCGGCGGAGCGGTCGGGGCGAGTCGCGCGGCGGTCGACGGCGGTTACGTCGATTCGCACGACTATCAAATCGGGCAAACCGGCACGACGGTTCGTCCGGCGCTTTACGTTGCTTGCGGCATTAGCGGCGCGATCCAGCACCGCGCCGGGATGCAAGACTCGGCGAAGATTATCGCGATCAACACGGATCCGGACGCGCCGATTTTCTCGGTCGCGCACTACGGGATCGTCGGCGACCTGAACCAAGTGATTCCGGCGATGATCAAAGCGGTGAAAGAGCGCGTCGTCGACTGACCGGCGTTTTCCCGGCGACGCGGCGACGCAATTCTCGCAAACGCGACGCCGCGACGCTCGCGACCGTTCGCAACGCGTCGCCAACCCGCGACGCGGCGACGTTTCCAACCGTTCGCAACGCGCCGCCGCTCGGCGTTTAGTTAAACGCTTTTTAGCCTTTTACATCTCGCGCACGACGCTAACCGTCGATTCGTTCGACGGTTAGCGTCCCCGGAACCCCGCTTTCGCTCCTTCCGAAAGCCGTTGGGTTTCTTTGCAACGTCGATTTTATTTAACAAGATTGCCTCCGACGTATTTCTGCGTCGCGCCCGACGGTCGCGAATACGGCCCGATTAAAAAATTCGCGCTCGCCGCGATGTTACGGTCGGGACAAGTCCAACCTTTTACGTTAATTCGCAAGTCGACTTGGCGCAAACCTAAACGTTTGTATTCGATTAAGTCGTTTTATAACGCGATAAATGAACGCCGCGTCTATCATAACCGACGACTTTTCAACCGTTGCGACAAAATAAGCGACGCGCCTTCCGGCGTCCGTTATCCGCGCGTTTGTTTCGCCGCCTTGGAAGACGCGCCCGGTTTTACCCCCGACTTATACTTTAACGACCCGACCGCCGCCGTTCCGCCGCCCTCCCCCGAACCGCCCGACAACTCGGAAGACGACTCGAAATCGCCGACGCCCGACTTTTTAGAACGCGAAACGTCGATTTTGGACGGCGAACTCGTCGTCAGGCCCAACTTTATCACGCAAGCCGCGCCAACTCCCAAATCGTTAAACTTTCATTGGAAATTTTGGGCGTTTTTAGCGACCGCGCTTATTGGTTTCGCGCTATCGCAAAGCGTTTCGGCGTTTTGGGTTGCGTTCCTTGTTTTAAGCGTCGCCGTTTGCGCGGGACTCGCCGTTTATTTTGTTTGCGCCGACTCCTTCGACGTCGCCCAAGCGGAAGAAATCGCTCGCCGCAATCGCGAACACGCCGAACATAATCGTCGAGTTTTCGAACGCGTTCAACAGATATTCGCTTTCCGCGAAGCAAAAATGCGCGACGTTCAACGCAAATTGCAAACGTTTCGCACGGAAACGCTCGCCGAAACCCAATATTTGTCGGATATTAAACAAAGACTGCGCGAAGCCGAAAAAGCGCAACGGCAAAAATTAAACGAAGAATTTAGTAAAAACGTTTTAACTTGTATAGAAAACGAACGCCGACTCCGTCAAGAAAAAGAAGAACAACGTCAAAAGTTAAGCGAAGAATTTGCAACCGCCCGCCGAACCTTGCTCGATTTTGAACGCCGACTCCGCGAAGAAAGTCGAGCGCGTTATCAAAAGTTTATCGAACGCGCCGAGGAAATCGAAAAGCGTTTGAACCAACGCGAAATCGAACAGGAACAACGCGATAGAAAATACCGCGTTATCGCCGAAGAGATCGCGAGTCATTATTTAACGCTGGTTCGCACCGACGTCGCGAAAAAGCTCAACCCGAACAATTACGCGACTTGCAAAGAACGGCTGACCATCGCTTACGAATCTTGTTACGTTCTCGGGCTTTGCTCCGCCCAAGAGCGAGAAGACGCGCTAACGTCGCTCAAAGTCGAATACGAAGCGAGAGTTCGCGCCGCCGAAGAACGCGAGTTGCAAACCCTTATAAAACGTCAAATACGCGAAGAAGAAAAAACGCGCCGTCGCTTGAAAGAAGCGGAGGAAAGAGCGAAGCGAGAAAAAGAAGCGGTCGAGAAAAGACTCGCCGAAGAACGCAAACAAATCGCGCTTATCGAAAAACGCATACAAGAGGCGCGAGCCGAAGAACGAGCGCGATTAAAACGCGAATTGGAAACAAGTCGCTTTCACCAACAAATATTGGCGGAATGGTTAGAAAATGCGCTCGCCAAAATTGAAGATTGCCAACGCGCGACGTCGCAAGCGGAGCCGACCAAAGCCGGGCACGTTTACATTTTGTCGAACGAAGGCAGTTTCGGGCCCGGCGTTTACAAAATCGGAATGACTCGGCGACTCGACCCGCGAGTACGCGTCGCCGAGTTAAGTTCCGCGTCGGTTCCGTTTCCGTTCGACGTTCATATGTTGCTTCCCAGCGAAAACGCTCCGGCGCTCGAACACGAACTCCATCAAGCGTTGAGTCGATACCGCGTCAACAAGGCGAAACCGAAAAAAGAGTTCTTCAAGGTTCCGCTCGAAACGATTTTGCAGGAAGTCAAGCGAATTTGCGGCGACGCCGTCGAGTTTATCGGCGAAGCGGAAATGGAGGAGTACCGCGAAACGCTTCGCCTGACCGAGTCGGAAGAGGACGCCCGATTTGTCGCCGACGTCTGCGAAACGGTTCGTCGCGAATTATATCGCGATTACGTTCAACAGGAATTCGATTTCGAATTTTACGAAGACGGTTAAGCGATAATCCCCTTGTTCCCGACGTTTAGCGTCGCCGAAACCGCGCTTTCGCTCATTCCGAAAGCGCGGGTTTTTCTTTGCCGCCGTCCGTTCGAGCCTCTTCAACCGCGACCGTCGGGCCGATCTTTTTCAAAAAAAACGCGAAAATTCTAAAAAAATCGCGCCGAACGCTTGCAATACGACGCCGCGTCGGCGATAATAAACGCGTCGCCGTCGTTTTCTCGTCGACCGTCGAGTCGGCGACGCTTCCCCTTTATTCGGAAAGGCCGCGCTATGTTCCGCTTTAACAACGTTTTCAAGGCTCTCGCCCAACGACCGACGCCGAATCCGCCGTTCGACTTCGAATGGCAAGTCGACGAATCGACCGGCGGCGTCGCGATTACTAAACTGCTCGACTGGAACGCAACCGAGATTGTCGTTCCCGACCAAATCGACGGGCGCCCGGTCGTCAAAATCGGCGAATGCGCGTTCGCCGAAACTTGGCTAACGTCGATTCAACTCCCGAACGGTTTGCTAAGTATCGACTCGAACGCGTTTTACGCGTCTTGTTTAACGTCGCTTAAACTCCCGAACGGCTTGCGGTCGGTCGGCGAAGCGGCGTTCTTGAACTGCTCGCAATTGAAGTCGGTCGAACTCCCGGACGGTTTGCAAACTCTTGCAAGAAACGCGTTTGGCGATTGCAAGTCGTTGACGGAATTTAAGGTTTCGCCCAATTCCGAGCGCTTTAAGTTGGTCGACGGCGTTCTTTTCTCAAAAGACGGAAAAACGTTATTCGCTTATTTCGCAAGTATGCGCGAAAACGGCGATTACGTCGTTCCGGACGGCGTCGAAGCAATCGCCGACGACGCGTTTTGGGGTTGCGACTCCTTGTCGTCGATCACGTTCCCCCAAGGATTGAAAACAATCGGCGCCGACGCGTTTTGGGGTTGCGTCTCGCTGTCGTCGATCAAACTCCCGAACGGCTTGCAAACCCTTGGCGACAAAGCGTTTTCAAGTTGCGATTCGTTGTCGTCGGTCGAATTCCCGGACGGCTTGCAAACCCTCGGCGTCGGCGCGTTCAAGTCTTGCGGGTCGCTAACGGAGTTGAAAATTTCGCCCGCCTCCGAACGCTTTAAGTTGGTCGACGGCGTTCTCTTCTCCAAAGACGGAAAAACGCTAATCGCTTATTTCAAGCAAATGCGCAAAGACGGCGACCAAAGCGGTTACGTTGTCCCGAACGACGTCGAAACGATCGCCGACGAAGCGTTTTTTCACTGCGACTTATTGTCGTCGGTCGCGCTTCCAAAAGACTTGCGAACCGTCGGTCGCGAAGCGTTCGCCTTCTGCCAATCGCTAACGTCCGTCGCATTGCCGGACGGTTTGCAAACGCTCGGAGCCGAAGCGTTTTCCCACTGCGAATCGCTAACGTCCGTCGCGCTTCCCCAGGGATTGCAAACCGTCGAAGTCGGAACGTTTTGCGGCTGCGACTCGCTAACGTCGGTCGAACTCCCGAACGGCTTGCAAAGTATCGGCGACGACGCGTTTGCATGTTGCGACTCCTTGTCGTCGGTCGAACTCCCCGCAAGTTTGCGGAGCATCGGCGACGGCGCGTTTCGCCGCTGCGAGTCGTTGCGATCGCTCGACCTTCCGGACGGTTTGCAAACCCTTGGTTTCAGAGCGTTTACGTCGTCGTTATCAAAATTAAACGTCTCGCCCGACTCGCAACGCTTTAAATTGGTCGACGGCGTTCTCTTTTCGAAAGACGGCAAAACGTTAATCGCTTATTTTGAGAAAATGCGCAAAGACGGCGACAAGGCGATTTACGTCGTCCCGAACGGCGTTGAAACGATTCAAAACGGCGCGTTTTGCGGCGCCGAGTCGCTAACGTCGGTCGCGTTCCCCGACGGCTTGAAAAGAATCGGCGACTCCGCGTTTTTTGCTTGCGAGTCGCTAACGTCCGTCGCGCTTCCGAACGGACTGCAAACCGTTGGCAACAGCGCGTTTGAGCGCTGTTCTTCGTTGACGTCCGTCGTCTTTCCGAACGGCTTGCAAAGTATCGGCGACGACGCGTTTTGCGGCTGCGAATCGCTAACGTCCGTCGCAATCCCCGACAGTTTGCTAACCGTCGGCGAAAACGCGTTTTGCGACTGCGAATCGCTAACGTCGGTCGAACTTCCGGTCGGCTTGCAAAGAATCGGGGCCGGCGCGTTCGAGGGTTGCGCCGACGACCTAACGCTTTACGGCGCCGCCGGTTCCGTCGCGGAAAAATACGCCGCGCGAAACGAGCTGCGCTTCGAACCGCGTTAAGCGAAACGCCGTCGGGCGTCGCCCAGCATTACAACGCGTTGTCTTCTTTCCGCAATAAACGCAAAAAAGCGACGCCGGAACGCCGCTTTTCTCGCTTTTAACGCTTGTTTTTCAACGCGTTAACGCCGTCGTTTTACGCGCCGTCGCTCAAAATTCCAAGTCGGCGCAGAGCGAAAACGACTCGGCGTCGACGTACAACGTCGCGTTCGGCGTTCGACGCAGAATCGTCGCCGGACACGCTTCCGAAACCGCGTCGGTCAAGGTTTTACGCACCGCCGGGGCTTTCAACGGGCCCGGAACCGCGCAGATTAAACGACGCCCCGTCGTCAAGGACGGAACGGTCAGCGTCAGCGCCTCGCGCGGCGTCGACTCGAAGTTCGGGAAACAACCGTCGTTCACCTGTTGACGGCGGCACGCGTCGTCTAACTCGACTAATTTCACCCGTTTAGGGTCGTTAAAGTCCGCGACCGGCGGGTCGTTGAACGCAATATGTCCGTTTTCGCCGATCCCCATGCACACGACGTCGATCGGGCCGTCCGCGAGAAGCGCTTCGTACCGCGTTCGGAGCGTTTCGACGTCCGCCGCGTCGTCGGTTTGCTCGTCGAGCAAATAAACCGCCTTGAACGGGAGCGCGTCGAAAATATGCGTTTTAAGGTAATGCGAAAATCGCGCTTCGGAGCCCCGGGGCAAGCCGACGTACTCGTCCATATGCAACGCGACGACGCGACTCCAGTCGACGTCCGGCGCCGACGCAAGCGTTTCCAGCGTCTCGTTTTGCGACGGCGCGGCGGCGAAAATCACCCGCGCTTCGCCCCGTTCTCGAATCGCGGCGCGAATCGCCTCCGCCGCGGCGGTTCCGGCCCGAACGCCCAACTCGCGACGGTCGGCGCAAACTTCGACTTCCAGCAAATCCTTACGAAAAATTTTCGGCGCCATTTTTTCCTCTTTTCGATTTTCGGTTCTCAATTTTCGGACGCGAAAACGCCCAACCGTTCGCCGTTTCGACTTAACGCCGCGCTTCGGGCTCCGTTCGACGGTCGAACGCCAACGACAAAAACGCAAAAAAACGAAACGCGAACGCCGTTCGTCCGACGTTCGCGCTCTTAATTAAGTCGTTACTTACCAACCTTTTCGAGGTAACTTTGGCGCGCCTGTTCCATCAACTTGCACCCCCACTCGGTCGGGTACTCGTGATTCGCGCATGCTTCGCAAAGGTTCAGCGACGGAATCCCGATCGCTCGCGAACTCGCGCTCGGCGGAAGGAAGTGGAGCGAGTCGCACCCAATGTCGGCGGCCATTTCCACTTCAATCTCCGGCGTTACCTTCCAGAACGACGTCGGGTCGTCGCCGCGGTCGTTCGGCGCGAAACCGTACCGCTTCGCCAAGAATTTAACCGCGAACAGCTCGGAGTACGTCGACATATCGATCCCGTAAAAACAGGGCGCGACGACCGGCGGACACGCGACGCGAACGTGAATTTCCTTCGCTCGCCCGACTTCGTAAATACGCTCGATCAGCACGCGCATCGTCGTCGAACGAACGATGGAGTCGTCGACGAGGAAAACGCGTTTGCCTTCGAGAATTTGCGGAAGCGGCGTGTATTTCGTTTCGGCTTTGCGACGGCGCGTTTCGCCTCCTTCGATGAACGTGCGCCCGGTGTAGCGGTTGCGCATCAGGCCTTCGAGGCACGGAATTCCAAGCGCGTAAGCCATCCCGTCGGCGGCGGCTTTGCTCGTTTCCGGCACCGGCACGACGATGCTGTTCTCGTCGAGTTCGACCGTTTCGCGGCGCGCCAACTCTTCGCCGAGTCGTTTGCGAGCGAGGTAAACGCTCTTGCCGTCGATGACGCTCGCGGCGTTCGCGCAGTAAATCCACTCGAAGAAGCAGTGCGCGGTGCGCGGCGACGGGGCGAACTCTTTCAGCTCGAAACCGTCTTTCGTAACGATCGCGACATACCCCGGCGGCACGTCCTTGATTTGCTCCGGCGAAAAACCGAGATTGAAGAGCGCGACGCTTTCGCTGGCGGCGGCGAAGAGCTTGCCGTCGAACGCGTAGCAAAGCGGCTTCAAGCCGTGCGGGTCGCGGGCGACGAACATTTCGCCCAGCGCGTTCAAGAAGACGATCGTGTAACCGCCGTCGATCGACGCCGTCGACTTTTGACAGATTTTCAACAGATCGCGCTCCGAGTCTTTGAGCGCCGCGCAGAGATAATGCGTTAAGATTTCCGAGTCGCAGTCGCGAGCAAAATGCGTGTTTTCGTCGGTCGCCAAGAGTTTGCTTTTCAGCTCGTCGTAGTTCGTCAGCGCGCCGTTAAACGCAAAGCTAAACCACTTGTTTTTCTTGATATGCGGACGTTCGAACGGGTGCGCGTAACTCGGGTCGTCTTTACCGCAGTCGGCGTATCGAACGTGCCCGATAGCGGCGCGTCCGGCCAACTCCTCCATCAGCCGCGCGTATTTTTCCGGACGGTTCAAACACAACGCTTCGGAAACGACGCCGACGTCTTTGTACGTCGTCAGCAGTTTCTGACGTTCCGGGTTGTACGTCGTCAGACCGGCGGAGAGTTGCCCGCGGTTCTGCAGGTCGAGGAGCATTCTCGGGAGAAGGCGCGAAACTTCGCTCGGCCCTTGCCCGGGGCACAACGGGGAGGGTTCGTCGGTCGCCAAATGGTAAACGGCGACGACGCCGCATTCTTCGTGTAATTCGCAGCTCATAGTTCGATACGCTTGAAATTTTGGGGGCGGTCGCGCTTAGACGGCGCGGCGCCAAGGGCGTTAATTATCGCGACGTTTATCGTCGGCGCGCGTTGCGACGACGGAATCGCGATTTCGCTTAATTTATCGGCGTTCTCGAGCCCGATTCGCTAGAAATTCGCCCAAGAAATCGTCGAAAATCGAACGAATCCGCTTTCAATCGTTAGACTGAAAGTCGGAGGAGCGTTCCGGCGGCGCCAAGCGCGTTTTCTCCGAAACGCCGCCGTTATTATAACGTCTCTTCGCCGAACGAAAACGGGGGGGCCCGCGTCGAGAAAAACGCGATTTTCCGAAAAAACGCACCCAGACGGCGGTAAAATCGCGACGACCGCGACAATTTCAACGAGAAAAATTTCAAGAAAACGCCGACGATCAAACGCTCGACGCGTCGCCGAGCGTTCATTATAATCGCCGCGTTAATTCAAATGAAGCGCAACTTATTTTAATGCAATTTTAACGTAATTTCAACGCTTTCCGTATTCGAGCGTTTTCCCGGCCCGCGCCGAAATCATGTACGCTTCGAGCGCGCGCATTCTCGGATCGTCGCCGCTCATCGGTTCGCCGCGACACGGCTGCGTCAAGCACCAGTTCGCCATATCGCGGAGAAGAGCCGGGCGTCCGAGTTGCACTTGATATTTCGGGTACGTTTCGGCGTGCGTCCCTTCGGCGTCCGGGTGGCACATATCGCACGAGACGCCGTTTTTGCTCCCGAGGAGGTTCGCGTCGTGAAAAATCAGCGAGCCTTCGACGACGAGACGCTCCGTTTCGGCGGCCCAAAGCGCGGTTTCTCGCTCCGTATGGTTCCCGTAAGTATGCCCGGGTCGCTGCGAGTCGAGCGCGTAAACGCCGGAATTGTCGGCGATAGGCTTGAACGTCCGCCGCTCTTTTTCGACCGCGAGCCAACGGTCGTCGAAGCCGCGCGCCCATTGGTCGTTCGTTCCCGGGATAACCGGCGCCCCTTGCGACAAATCGACCGGCGGCGACGCGGGCGCCAAGCCGTTCGGCGTTCGTTCCGGAGGGGACGGAGCCGAACCGCCGCGCGTTCCGTCCGGCGCCGTCGAAACGGCTCGTCGTCCCGGGTCGACCGCCGACCGCGCCTCCCGACGTTCGAGCGTTCCGTCCGGCGCGACCGTCCAATCGGGCTCCGGCGTTTCCGCGTTCAACGTTTTCTCTCGCGGCGACGCAGTTTGCGTTAACGGTTGATTTTGCTCCGCTTGCGTCGTCGGCGTCGAACGCGCCGTTTCCAAAATCGCCGCCGCCGTTAATTTCGGAGCGACCGGCGCAAAAACCGGAAACGCCGCTTTTGGCGTTTCGACCGTTCCGACGTCCGCCGCCGAACGCGTTTCGCTCGGCGTTTTAACCGACGTTTTGTTCGGCGTTTTGTTCGGCGTTTCGACCGCTTGCGCCTTCGCCCGCGTTCCGAACCGTTCGTCCCAACGCTCCGACGCGGCGGCGACGACGGCGTTAAACCGTTCCGCAAGCCGCCCGCCCGTTTCCGTCGACGTCGCGCCGACGGCGAGAACCGCCGCGAACGGCGCCGCTAAAATCGCCGCGAACGCCCGATCTTTCGCGTTCCATTTTCTCATTTCGCATTCCTTTCTATTTCAACGTTTATCGTTTCATCCGCGATCAATAACTCGGCAAATTCGGGCGTTTCGGTCGCTTCGTCGCGTCGCCGGCGACGTAAGCGGCCGGAACCAAAATCGGCTCGCGATTCCAAAAGCGGTAAATTTTGTCGACGAGTCCGTCCGGCGAAATCCTTAGCTCGCCGTCGCCGCAAGCGTCGTTCGGATTGAACGGGTCGGGTCGGTTCATTTGAACGGTCAACTCCGGGACGCCGGTCGGCGGATACGGCCAAGGCCAAGCGGTCGAAAGCATCCCGTGAAACGCGATATTCCCTTCTCGATGCGTCAAAAGCTGGTGCGTGTGCCCGTGAACGACCGTCGCCGCGTCGAACCGACTCAAAATCCGGCGCGCTTCGGCGGCGTCTTCGTTCCAAAAGTTCCAAGGACGGTACAACCCGTAAAGGGGCGAATGCGAAAAAACGACGATCGGCTTCTCGTTCGGGCAGTCGGCCAGCGTTTCTTCGAGCCAACGCAAGCCGGAAGCGCCGATTTTGAAACGGTTTTGAACGCCGTTATCCAACCCCGCGACCGTTTGCATCCGCTCGACCGGCGTCATTTTTCGCGCCGTCCAAAAGTCGTCTTCGAGAACGCTCATAATCCCGACGAAGCGGACGCCCTTGCAGTCGAACGCCCAAAACGGCTCGCCGAAAAGCGCCCGCCAACCGTCGCCGAGGTCGAGGTACCAGTCGTGTTCGCCGACGATGATTTTCAACGGCGCGTCGAGGTCGCTCAATATGTCGCGCCCCAACCGAAGTTCTTCTTGCGAACCGAGTTGCGCTAAGTCGCCGCCGTAAATAACGAAATCCGGCTTCTCGGAAAGCGCGTTGACGTCGGCGACCGCCCGAACGAGCGCGTTGGCGAAACGGTCGTTTTTCTCCTTAACGTAAAGGTGCGAGTCGGAAATATAAGCGACGCGAACGCCTTGGGTTGCGTCGCTCGCGCCGTCGGTTTTATTCGCGACGCACAAGCCGTTTGACGCCGCGTCGCTTTTCGGCTCTTGCGCGCCGACGAAACGCAACGTCTGAAACGCGCCGTTCCCGAACGTCGCGCCGGCGGCGGTCGCGGCGGCCCAAGACGCGGCGGCGACCTTCAAAAACGAGCGGCGGTCGAGCCGTTTCAACGCGGCGAAAATTTCGCTCCGCTCCCGTTCGACGCGGGTTTCCAAATTCTCTCGACGGTATCGGCTCATCGGTCGTTTTCTCCTTTCGTTTCGGGGGTTTGCGTCGGTTCGTCCTCTTCCGGAACGACGAGAAATAGCGCGTCGTCGCCGTCGCCCGTTTCGATCTCGAACGGCGCTTCAAGCTCCGTCGGCGACTCGGCGTTTTCGACGTTTGCGTCGTCCGCCTCTTTTTCCGCTCCTTCGAGTTCGCGTTCGGACGTCGAAATTTTCGTCGTCTCGGAAACCGAACCGACGTTCTTGCCGGGCGCGTCGCCGGTCGGCGTTAGTTCGACGGCGGTTTCGTCGGCGACGTCCGTTTTTTCCGGAGCCGTAAACCGTTCGAACAAAAGAGTTCGGCGAGACGCGGCCTCGTCGTCGCGCTCCGGTCGGTTTTGCGTCGCGACCGCTCGTTGCCGCTCGAACTCGCGGGCGTTTTCCGCGCCGAACCGAACGTCGGTCAACGAAAAGAGAAACGCGACCAACTGCTCGACTTGGCGTTCGCTCAAATTGAGCGGCTCGATTCCGCCGTCGTGCGCGAGGCTCGGTTCCCCGCCCTTGTTGTAATGGTCGACGACGTCCCAAAGCGTCGCCAACGAACCGTCCCGCATATAAGGCGCGGTAACGCCGACGTTTAGAATCTGTTGCGTTCGGAACCCGCCGACGTCGTTCGCGAGTTCCGTAACGTTGAAGCGGCCGAGTTTGTTCAGTTCCGGGTCGAACGCGAGTTCCTCAGTCGTTCGTTCCGGAAGCGGACTTTCGTCGAGCGCCGTCGTCGCGCGCTTCGCAAGGGTCGCGAAGTCGGGCGCCGGGGCGTCGACGCCGATATTATGGAACTTGTGGTTCGTTCCGATCGGGTTCGACGGGCTGATTTGATGGCAAGAGACGCAGCGT
>JAZQAP010000703.1:0-14645 GCA_045545275.1 Thermoguttaceae bacterium
AGCGCGGTTTCGAAATCGTTAACGGCCCGAAAACGCTCGGCGTTCTGCGCTTGCCGTTCGACGGCGAAAACGACGGAGCGGAGAAAACGGGCGATTGGGAGAAGATCGGCGGTTCTGAAAACGGCGACGCCGCCGCGCCGACTTGGAAACTGGCGCAACATCATTCTAAGTTCGACTTGTCGCGTCCGGAAACGCAAACGGCGACCGCGACCGAAGCTCGCGCCGCGACGCCGGGGCTCGCCGTCGCTCGAACGAAAACGCCGGACGGCTCCGTCGCGCTCCGGTTGGAGGTCGCCGCCGACGCCGAGTACGACGCGCCGCGTCGCGCCGATCAAAATTGGCTCCATCTCTTGCTGCAGCGCGACTTTGCGCCGTCGGAGCGCGTTTCGTTCGGCGACGTCGAGTCGTTGGTCTTTACTTGCGACGCGCAAGTTTTGCGTTCCGAACGGCTAATGAGCGCGGACGAGTTCAACCCGAACCTGCACGCGACGCAGGCGTCCGTTTATTTCGCGATCTCGAACGACGACCCGGAATCGCCCGATTTCCGCGATTATATTTGGTTCGGCGTTTCGTTTTTCGACGACCGTTGGGAAATTCAAACCGATTACGTCGCGGTCGACGGCGACCCGAGGACGATCGGCACCGGCAAACTAATTTATCGACTCGGCGAACGACGGACGATCGACGATATTTTAGGGGGCGTCAATCCGTTTTCCAAGAAACCGGTTCGGATTGAAATCGACTTGGCGAAATACCTCGGCGGCGCGCTCCAAGCGGCGAAAGAACGCGGCTTCTTGACGGAAACTCGCGTCGAACAGATGAAACTGGCGCACTTCAATTTCGGTTGGGAGACGCCGGGAACGTACCGCGCCGCGTTGGAGATTAAGAATCCGCGCCTCGTCGCGACGTTGAAAGCGAAATAGCGACGGAACGAACGTCGACGTTAATAGAGCGGCTTCTTGACGAAAAGTCGCGTCGAACGGATGAAAACGGGGCGCTTCAACTTCGGTTGGGAGACGCCGGGAACGCGCCGCGCCGCGCTGGAGATTAAGAACCCGCGCCTCGTCGCGACGCCGAAGAAAGGAAACGACGACGCTAAATAGACGGGAAACGGGGAAAAACGCGCTAAATAACGAAAAACGCCGAACGGCTCGTCGGAGCGGTTCGGCGTTTTGGCGTTCTTGCGGAATCGAAGCCGCCGTCGACGTTGAACGCTTAAACGGCGGCGCGTCAGGACGGCGAACGATTAGAGTTCGCTCTTAATGTCGAACTCGATCGGCGTTTTCGCGTCGACGATATTCACCTTGAACTCCGATTTCGACGCGTCTTTGTATTCCGCCGGAAGGAGGTCTTTCGGGAACATTTTCGGCGCCGGTTGCGACGGGTCGTATTCGGCGTTCGGGTCGATTTCGTTACCGTCGGCGTCGACCCAAATTTCCTTCGAGAAAGTGAGGGCGTATTCGCCGGGCATCACGCCGGCCATTTTCGCGCCGGGAGTAACGACGCGGAACGTTCCGTCCGCTTGGGTGAGACCGGACGCGGCGCGCTGCGACGTTCCGTCCGCTTTGACCGGGTTGACCGGCGACAGCGTAACGACGATTCCCTCGACCGGCGCGCCGTCGACGGTGATCTTGCCGGTAACGTCGACGACGCCGAACGTGTTGCGCGGCCCGCAACCGACCGCCGTCAACGCCAAAGAGCAAAGCGCGACGAAAGCGAAAAGAGCTTTGTTCATTCGATTTTCTTTCTTATTTTGCGACGAAGTTTCGTCGGTTTTGTCAATATTATTAATATAAGGGAGCGTTTAAGGAAGCGGAAACGGGCGCGGCTCGGCGTTTTGGGCGTCGAACCGCGTCTTTTTTCCGCTTGTTCGTTAACGTTGGAAACGCTTGAACGGCGACGCGTCAAACGCTTCAACGTCGGAAGCGATTAGAGCGTAATATCGGTTTCGCCGGCGTTCGCGGTGCCGATGGCGCCCCAGACGCCGTAAGGACTCTTGCCGCCCTTGCCGCGGTAGTCGTCGTTGTTGGCCGACGAGTCGCCGCAGTCGATCGTTTCGCTAATGAAGCGGACGGAACCGTCGCAGAAGCTGACGTTGACGCCGCCCGAGTGATACGAACCCGGCGTAACGATCGAACGTTCCGCGTCCGACGTCGAGTAAATGCAGTGAACCGAGTTCGGCGGGAGAACGGTGTTGAACGACGAATAAATGTACATCCCGTCGGCCCAACGACGACCGAGCCAAGGTCGCGTAACGACGGAGGAGACGAACGAATTAACGTCGTTCGGGTCTTGGAAACCGACGCAGGTCGACGCCCATTGCGGGTTTTTCCCGGTGAGAATCCCGGTTTTGATGTTCAACGTTTTGTCGTCGGAACCGCCGGTCGTCGCGTGCGTCGGGACTTCGGCGAACATCAGCGTGTTGCTCGTTCCGTCGGTGATGTAGGAGAAATCGCGGGTTTCGCCGCCGTTGTCGACGCAGAACGGGCCGCGCGATTTTTTACCGTCGGCGGCGAAGTAACACGAGGCGATCGTCGCGTCGCCGAGGCTGGCGCGGTAGTTCGTCCGACCGGGGAACCATTGCGCGGCGGAGTCGGAGCCGGACGGGTCGCTCGGGCAGATTTTCGCGGGCATGCCGACGTACCAGCAGGCGATATCCCATTCCCAAGGCGCGGCTTTGTACGGGTCGACTTTCGCGTCGGTGCGGGAGCTGCTCGGGTTCCCGGCCGTACTGAGGCGGAGGTTGCCGCCGCTCGCGAATTCGTTCCAAGCGGCGCTTTGTTCGACGTAGGGCAAAATCATCACGAGCCAGCTGACGCGCGAGAATTTCGAGTTGTTTTGCGCGATCGGCGGAATGTGATTGTGAACGTCGTGAAAGTTTTGCGCGGACAAGCCGAGTTGTTTCAGGTTGTTCGTGCATTGCATGCGGCGGGCGGCTTCGCGAGCGGCTTGAACCGCCGGCAAAAGCAGACCGATCAAAATGCCGATGATCGCGATGACGACCAACAGCTCGACGAGAGTAAAACCAAAAAGTTTCCGCCCCCCCCCCATTTTAACATTCGTTTTCATTTTATTACCCTTAAAAAAAGAGGTCGAAGACGAACGAACGGAACGCGACCGTTCGCGAAGAATCTTGCGTCGACGCTCGACAAAGAACGGGAACGAGCGAACGCGAATTTTACTTACGTCCTTATTATACCGGCGTTTTTCTCGTTGTTAAGGGGACGCGGCGTCAAACGCGGAAGGTTCGGCGTTTTCGCAAAGGCGCCGAAACGATTAAAACGGTCGCGCGATTTTTTTTTTTTGACCGACTTTAGGGAAAACGACGGTTTTGACGGCGGCGCGAACGGTCGCTTTGGAAGAACGGATTATTTCGGTCGTTCCGGTCGCGCGGCGTCGACGGGAGGAAAAGAACGCCAAAAAGATAGGCAAGATGGAAAAACCGCTTGATTTTTAACGATAATACGGGTAGACTAATAAAAAGGTTCGCGCTTTGCGGAAAAATTGTGCGCTCCGCAAGCGATTTGTCCGAAAATGATAACGACGCGCCGCGTTGGCGCGTCGCGGTTTGTTCGAAAGCTCCGCGCCGACGTCGCTTGAGCGGCGCCGGTTCGAACGTTCGAGCGCCCGAGTCGGGGCGCGTCGGCTTCGGGAACGCGTCGGCGTCGGCGAAAAGCGTTAAATTTAAAGGTTTGGAACGTCGTTAAGGAAATTTCATGGCGAGACTGAATTATCTTGGAATTCTGAACAGACAAGGGCTTTTGAGCAAAAATCAAGTCTTGGAAGCGCAAGAGCTTTCGCAAAAGACCGGGATTAAGCTGCAGGAAGCGCTCAAACAACTCGGGTACGCGACGGCGGAACAAATCGCGCAGGCGGTCGCGGCGGAACACGGGCGCCGTTACGTCGACTTGAACGACGTCGCGATTCGCCCGGCGGTCGTCGAGTTGATTTCGGAGTCGATCGCCCGCGAAAACTGCGTTCTTCCGTTCGAAGAAGACGGCGACACGCTGCAGGTCGTCGTCAGCGACCCGGACGACGTCGAAGTCTTCGAAAAGTTGCGCTTCATTCTGCAACGCCCGATCGAAGCGTTGATTTCGACCCGCGAAGCGATTCAGGAAGCGGTTAACCGCCACTACGGGCAAAACGTCGGCGAGTCGGCGGACTCGATGATTCACGACATGACCGACACGGCGATTAACTTCACCGTCGTCGAAAACGACAACGACGCGCTCAATAACACCGCCGGCGGAAGCTCCGAAAGCGACGCGCCGATCGTCCGCCTCTGCGACCAAATCATCGCCGACGCCGTTCACCTCCGCGCGTCCGACATTCACATCGAGCCGTTCGAAGATCGCGTCCGCATCCGTTACCGCATCGACGGCAAGCTGGTCGAGCGCGACTCCGTCCCGAAGCGTTTCCAAGGGGCGCTCATGTCCCGTTTCAAGATTCTTTCGCGTCTCGACATCGCCGAACGCCGCCGAACGCAGGACGGTCGTATTAAGTTGACGCTCGGCGAAAAGGAACTCGACTTGCGCGTCTCGGTTATTCCGACGAACCACGGCCAGTCGATCGTTATGCGTATTTTGGACAAGGACAACATCCGCATTAGCCTCGTTCAACTCGGCTTTAGCGAACGCGACTACAAACGCTTCCAACAGCTGATCGTCCGTCCGAACGGCATTATTCTCGTTACCGGGCCGACCGGGTCCGGGAAAACGACCTCCCTCTACGCCGCGCTTAACGAACTCAACACGCCGACGCGCAAAATCATCACCGCCGAAGACCCGGTCGAATACTACCTCCCGGGGATTAACCAAGTCGAAATTAAGCACCAAATCGGGCTCGACTTCGCGGCGGTTATTCGCTCGATGTTGCGTCAGGCGCCGAACGTCATTCTCGTCGGGGAAATGCGCGACTTGGAAACCGCGTCGATGGGGATTCAAGCGTCGCTCACCGGCCACTTGGTCTTCAGCACGCTCCACACGAACGACGCGCCGTCGGCGATCACCCGTTTGGTCGACATGGGCGTCCCGGGCTACATGGTCGCCAGCTCCGTTATCGGGATCATGGCGCAACGTCTCGTCCGCGTCGTCTGTCCGAAGTGCAAGCGTCCTTACACGCCGAGCGACGCCGAGCTGAAGGAAGCGCATATTTCGCCGGAAGAAGCCGCGAAAGCGACTTGGATGAAGGGGAAAGGCTGCGTCAACTGCAATAAGACCGGTTACCGCGGCCGCCGCGCTATTTTCGAACTGATGTACATGTCGCCGAAAGTTCGCGAACTGACGTTCAAGGGCGAGTCGACTTCGGTTATCCGCCGCGTCGCTCGCAGCGAAGGGATGAAAGTCCTCTTCGAAGACGGCATTCGCAAAGCGATGCAAGGCCTCACCACTATCGAAGAGGTCATGCGCGTCGCTCGCCTCGAAGAGGAATGATCGAACGCCGACGCCGAGAAAAACGACGAAACGGAGCGGAAACGAACGTTCGGGCGTTAAAATCGACCGAATAAGTCGAAATTTCGAAAAAAACGCCGAAAATCGCTCGTTTCCCGAAACGCTTCGCCGTCGTCCGCGTCCAAAATCCAACCGAATTCACCCCGACGGGCGCTCCCCCCGCCGTTTACTCCGCTTGATAAACCGGAGCGCGCGTCGGACGCTTGATCAACGAATCGAAACGATTCCAACGATATTGATAGATTTAGGGTTTAGAGAGATCGAATGGGCACGATTTTAATCGACAAACTCCTCGAAACCGTCGTCGTTCGCGGCGCGTCCGACTTGCACATCGCCGTCGGTCAACCTCCGGTGCTTCGTCTGCACGGGCGCATGGTGCGCTTGGAAACGAAAACGCTCGAGCCGGCCGACACCGTCTCGCTGATGAAAAGTATCACGCCGGGCCGCTGCCAACAAGAATTGCAAGAGCGCGGCGGCACCGACTTCGGGTTCGCGTTCGGCGACAAAGCCCGTTTCCGCGTTTCCGTCTTCAAACAGAAGGGGAACACCGGGATGGTTTTGCGTCAAATTCCGAACGACATGCTCTCGATGGAGCAGCTCGGGACGCCGTCCGTTATGCGCGAACTCATTCAACGTCCGCGCGGCATGATTTTGGTTACCGGCCCGACCGGTTCCGGGAAGTCGACGACGCTCGCCGCTTGCATCGACTGGCTGAACACGAACGTCGACCACCACATCATCACGATCGAAGACCCGATCGAATTCTATCACCACCATAAAAAGTCGACCGTCAACCAACGCGAAGTCGGCGTCGACGTTATGTCCTTCGCCGACGCGATCCGCGGCGCGTTGCGTCAAGACCCGGACGTCATCCTCGTCGGGGAAATGCGCGACTTGGAAACGATCGAAGCCGCGATCACCGCCGCCGAAACGGGGCACGTCGTCTTCGGCACGCTCCACACCACCGGGGCGCAGGGTACGGTCAACCGTATCATCGACGTTTTCCCGACGAACCAACAAGAGCAAATCCGCACGCAGTTGTCGACGTCGATTATCGGCATCTTGTCGCAACAGCTCCTCCCGCGCATTCAGGGGGGCCGCGTCGCCGCTTACGAAATGCTCGTCGTTACGTCCGCTATCGCGAACCTTATCCGCGAAAACAAAACGTTCCGTATTAACTCCTCGATTCAAACCGGGCACAAGCTCGGGATGCAGCTCCTCGACGACCACATCTTCCGACTTTGGAAAGATCAAATCGTTACGAAAGAGGACGCGCTCATCAAGTCGAACGGCCCGGAACAGCTCGAAGAACGGATGCGCCGCTGGGAAGCCGGGCTCGGAACCCAAGGCGAAGACGAGGAAGAAGAATAATCTTCCTAACGACCGCGAACGGAAAACGCGCCGTCGAGGCGAGACGCTCGACTCGGCGGCGCCGTTCGGATAAAACGTCGTTCGAAAAATTTTCGACGAAAAAAATAAAAACGGCGGCTTTTGGCGCCGACTTTGCTTATTAAGAAACCGTTCCGCGAAACGAGCGGAAAACTCGGGCAAAACGCCGCCGAACTGTTTCAAAACGATACAAACGACGCGTTTCGCCGCGGCGCTTCGAAGCGCTCGGCGCGACTTGGGGACGCGTCCGCAAACGAAAAAATCGAAACGGAGAAGAAACAGATGGCGCGCAGTTTTGGGCAAGTCCTCGTCGACCTCGGCTACATTGACGAAGAACAGTTGGAGCTTTTGCGCGAAGAGCAGAGCCAACGCTCCGGCGAGCTGATCGGGCAAATCGCGATCAGTATGAATATGCTGACCGAAGATCAACTCGCGCAGGCGCTCGGCGAACAGCTCGGGCTGCAGGTCGTCGCGATTTCCGACTTGACCGTTCCGCCGGAAGTGCTGGGACACTTCACCGAAGCGATGGCGCACATGTATCGTTCGATTCCGTTGGCGTTTCGCGACGACACGTTGACGATCGCGACGAGCGACCCGCAAAACCTCTCCGTTATGGACGAGTTGCGCAACTTCCTCGGGTACCAAATCCGCGTCGTCGTTTCGACCCCGAAAGAAATCGAAACGGCCCTCGAACGCTACTACGCCACCGACCAAGGCGACAGCGTCGAGTCGATCCTCGACGACCTCAAAAACGACAAGGAATACCAAGAGGCGCTCGACGAAAACGGCGAACTCGACTTGGCCAGCGCCGAAGCCCTTTCCGAAAGCGCGCCGGTGCGCAAGCTCCTGAACATGGTCTTCCTCCTCGGGATCAAAGACCACGCCAGCGACATTCACTTCGAACCGTTCGAAGACGAGTTCAAAATCCGCATCAAAGCGGACGGGACGCTGTACGAAATGGTGCCGCCGCCGCGCCACTTGGCCAGCGCGATCACGACTCGTATTAAGGTCTTGGCGAACCTCGACATCGCCGAAAAACGCCTCCCGCAAGACGGTCGTATTCGCCTGATGGTCGCCGGGACGCCGATCGACTTCCGCGTCAGCGTCCTCCCGACGATGTTCGGCGAAAGCGTCGTTTGCCGAATTTTGGACAAGTCGGTTATTTCGCTCGACTTGAACAACGTCGGTATGTCGCAGGAGCTGATGACGCAATTCCGCCAAGTCATCGAGTCGCCGAACGGCATTATCCTCGTTACCGGCCCGACCGGTTCCGGGAAAACGACGACCCTGTACGCCGCGCTTTCGGAGCTGAACGTCATCACCGAAAAATTGATGACGACCGAAGACCCGGTCGAATACGACATCGACGGCATCGTCCAAATGCCGATCGACGCGGAAATCGGCAACACGTTCGCGCAGTGCTTGCGTTCGATTTTGCGGCAAGACCCGGACAAAATCCTCGTCGGGGAAATCCGCGACCGCGAGACCGCGCAGATCGCCGTCCAAGCGTCGCTGACCGGCCACTTGGTCTTCAGCACGCTCCACACGAACGACGCGCCTAGCACGATCACCCGTTTGAAGGATATGGGGATTCCCGAGTTCCTTATCACCGCGACGTTGCGAGCGATTTTGGCGCAGCGTCTCGTTCGCCGAATCTGCAAAGATTGCCGAACGGAAGTGAAACCGTCCGAGGAGCAACTCGCCGAACTCGGGCTCACGCCGCAAGACGTCGCCGGGAAACACTTTTACCAAGGCGCCGGTTGCGCGACGTGCAACAACACCGGCTACAAAGGCCGAACCGCGATTCACGAGTTCCTTACGGTCAACGAAGAAATGCGGGACATCATTTTACGAAACGGCTCCGTCGCCGAGATGCGCGAGTCGGCCCAGCGGCACGGGATGCTCACCCTCCGCGACGCCGGTCTCGTTAAGGTCTTCGAGGGGACGACGACGATCGAAGAGGTCGTCCGCGAAACCGTTTTGGACGCCTAAGACGGGAGGCCCGCGAACGGCGGGTCGGCTCGACTTCGAACCTTCGATTCGGCGCTCGACGCGGCGCCCGTCGTCGGCGTCGCGTTGGGATTCGAAAAGAGGAGGTTTGGAGAGAATAGCGAAAACGCTTCGGTTGGACGACGCGTCGCTATGACCGATAAAATCGGCGCGTTCGGCGTTATCGTTCCTTTTGGAACGCCTTGTCGTTATAATTCGCCGAATCGCGGAAGAAATTGCGCCAAAATTTGAAGAAAACCGCTCGGCGGCGTTGATAAATCGCGAACTTTTCGTTAAAATAGATTTTCGCGTTATCTTTGCGCCGTTTGAATCCCCAAGTCAAAAGGTACCCGTAATGGCCAAGTTTAAAGTAGAATACCTCGACTCCGCCGGCAAGGCCATGACCGACGTCGTCGAGGCGAACACCGAAGAGGAAGTTACCGCAACGCTAAAGGAGAGCGGGTATCACGTTACGAAAATCGTTCTCCATAAAGACCGCAAGGCCGCCAAGAAAAAGAAGGCCGCGACCGGTAAAACCTTCACGTTCGGGCGCGTCAAACCGAAAATCCTTCGCGACTTTACCCGGAACTTGTCGATTCTGCAAGACGCGGGTCTGCCGATTTTGCGCAGCTTGAATATTTTGCAACAACAATCGAAGCCGGGCCCGCTCCGCAACTGCCTCCTCGACGTCTGCAACGAAATCGAAAGCGGGTCGAGCTTGTCGGAAGCGATGGCGAAGTCGCCGAAAGCGTTCAACCGCCTTTACGTCAACATGATCAAAGCGGGCGAGGCGGGCGGCGCCTTGGAAGTCATTCTTCAACGCTTGGCCGAGTTCCTCGAACGTTCGGAACAGTTGAAGGCGAAAATTAAGTCGGCGATGACGTACCCGGTCGCGGTTTTGATCTTCGCGATCGGGATTTTGATCTTCATTATGATGGCGATCGTTCCGAAGTTCGAAGAAATCTTCGCCGACTTCGACGTCGAGCTGCCGGGCCTGACCCAGTTCCTCATCAAAGCGTCGCACGCGTGTATGGAATACTGGTACCTTGGCCCCGGGATTCCGTTGGGGATTTGGTTGTTCATTAAGGTAACGACCAGTTTCGCGTACATGCGCTTCGGTTGGCACTTGTTCCTGCTCCGGATTCCGATTTTCGGCCCGTTGCTCGAAAAGACGGTCGTCGCCCGCACGACGCGCACCTTGGGGACGCTCGTTCAGTCCGGCGTTCCGATTTTGGAAGCGTTGCACATCACCCGCGAAACCGCGAACAACGGCGTTTTCGAAAAGATGTACCAAAAGATTTTGGAAGCGATTCGCGACGGGGACACCATCGCGAACCCGATGCGCAACCACTCGCGACCGGGCTTCCACCCCGCGTGCTTGTTCTACTTCTTCTGTTTTTTGGCGGGCCCGATCGGCGTGCTGATTTACATGACGAAGCTGCAAGCGAAAGTATTGGGCGACATCGTCGTCAACATGGTCGACGTCGGCGAAGAGACCGGGGAACTCGACACGATGCTTTACAAAGTCGCGGACGTGTTCGACGACGAAGTCCAAACGTACACCGAAGCGCTCTTGAGCATGCTCGAGCCGCTGTTGGTTATGTTCCTCGGCGTCATCGTCGGGACCATCGTCGTCGCGCTCTTCCTCCCGATGATTAAGCTCATCGAATCGCTGTCGAAATAACGACGGCGGAAAGCCTCGGCGGCGGACGGGAAAGCGTCTCGCCCGTCGCCGGTTTTGCCGATTTTAACGGCGGTGAAACGCGCGAAACTTTCGGCGAAAATCGCGAAAAAACGGAACTTTCGGCGGCGTCGCCTCGACCAATAGAATAAAGGCGACAAAACCGCTCGACTTAAAAACGACGCGCTTTTACGAAAGCGCTTAGCGAATAGAACGGAACGAAAAAATGACGAGCGTTGCGAAACGAGCGGCCGGTCGGCGCGCTCCGCAAGGGTTTACGTTGATCGAAATTTTGGTCGTGATCGTAATTATCGGGCTGTTGGCTTCGATCGCGTTCGTCGCGTTCGGCGGCGCGCGCGGCTTTTTCGCCGGAGCGTCCGCGAAGGCGCGCCTCGACGACCTGGCGCAGGTTTTGGAAGCGTATAAGCTCGAACACGGCGAGTACCCGCCGGACTCGAACGCGACGCCCGCCGAAATTCGTCGTCATATCCTGAAGCGTTGGAAGAAGGCGCTCAAAGGCGGGAACGTCGAGGGAATGGTCGACTACGTTTGCGACGACGTGTACGAGTTCGACGCGAACGGCGTCGCGCAAAATCCCGGCGCCGCGCTCCTCTTCTGGTTGGCCGGCCCCGATCAAGACGGTTTTAGCGCCGACGAAGAAAATCCGTTCGGCCCCGGCTCCGACGCGAACGACGCTCGCGAAACTCCGGCGATGGAACTCGCGTTCGACTCCGACGGAACGAACGGCGGGAACTACAACGATAAGGGCCTGATGTTCCAAAACTATCCGATCGTTTACTTCCGCGCCGACGGCGACGGTTGCTACCACGGCAAGGACTTCCACGTCGGAGCGGACGGCGTCGCCGCGCCGTACATGAAAAACGGACGTTGGCTCAACGACAAGTCGTTCCAGTTGATACTCCCGGGCGAAGACGGGCTTTACGGCTCCGAACCGTTCGCGGACGAAGCGCACGGCGCCCACTCCCACGGGCACGCGCACGACCATCCGCACGGACACGACGGCGAGTGCGAAGAATACGTCGCGCGCGACTTGGCCGACTCCTCGACCATGAGCGCCGCCGACCGCGACAACGTAACGAACTTCGCCGAAGGCGGAACGCTCGAAGGCGAAATGGAATAAAGCCGAACGACCCTTTCCGTCGCTTCGCTTGGGGAAAAGCGGCGGAAAGCGGCGCGGGTTGAAAGCGGTTTCGCTCCGCGCTATTAATAACGCAATATCGACGAAACAAACGCGCGGTCGTTCGGAACGTTCGACCGTTTAACCGACGAACCGTAAACAGTTAAGGACGCAAGGGTATCCGCGTGAAACGTTTGGGACTGACAAAACGACGACCGAGGCGCCGCGCGCCGAGCGGCGACCGTTCGGCGTTTACGTTAATCGAATTGCTCGTAACGATTTCGATTATCGCGACGCTCGGCGCCATCTCGATCACGACGGTGCGCTCGTCGATCGAAACCGCGCGAGAAGCGCAAACGGAAACGACGATCGCGAAAATCGACTCCGTGTTGACGTCGATTTACGAGCGTTATCAGTATTTGCGTCTCGATATGAGCGACCTGCCGAACAACCTGCCGGGCGAAGAACGAGCGCGCCAACGTATCTATCGGATGCGCGACCTGTTGCGTTGCGATTTGCCCTGCACGACGAACGAACTCGGAACCGCGTCGCAGCTCGACGGAACTTACACGCCGCTTCAAGAGTCGTACCGCATGGCGGTCGCGAACTCCGCCGGTTTCGGCGACAATTATAACGCCGAGCTTCTTTATCTCGTCGTAACGAACGCCGACCCGGAATCGCGCGCCGGTTTCTCCGACCGCGACGTCGCCGACACGGACGGCAACGGGCTCCTCGAATTCGTCGACGGTTGGGGCCGTCCGATTTGCTGGATGCGTTGGGCGCCCGGGCTCGAATCGAGCGACCGTCAGCCGGTTCTCCCGCTCGACCCGGCGAACGCCGAGCTGGACGCCGACCCGTTCGACCCGTTGAACGTTAGCGACGGTTGGTTTCTCGTTCCTTACGTCTTTTCGGCGGGCCCGGACGGCGAATACGGATTGAAAGCCCCGACGGCGACCGTCGATTCGGCGATGAACAATCCGTTCGACGTCGACTCCAATCTGGATATCGACGACGGAAGCGCGTTCTTCCCGGGCGCGCCGAAAGGCGACGGAACGCACAAAGACAATATCGACAATCACACGCTGGTGAGGTAATCCTGTAATGACTACGAATCGAAAACGCGCGAACCGAGGCGCCGGTTTTACCTTGGTGGAAATTTTGGTGGTGATTGTTATTATCGGTTTGTTGGCCGGTATTACGTCGACCGTTTTGGTTAGCGCTCGCAAATCGGCGCGCGGCGCGGTCGTCGCGACGCAAATGGCGCAGCTCTCGATGGCGCTCGACGAATACAAAAACCAATTCGGCGAGTACCCGCCCGACCTCAGCGACCAAGAAGCGGTCGTTCGACACGTCAAAAAACGTTGGCCGCGCTACAACCTCCCGGGCGCGACGGTCGCCGACCAATACGCCGAATTTATGTCGCACGTCCAACACGGGTGCAAGGTTTCGAGCGGTTCGATCGCCGAACCGACCGGCCTCGGCGACCTCGACGGGCAACACGTTTGGAGTCTCCAAAACTATATTTCGTCGCTCGTCTTTTGGCTCGGCGGACTCCCGGACTACGACGGCAAACCGAGCGGGTTTTACGCGAACCCGAAAGCGCCGCTCGGCGTCGGTTACAACTCCGCGGACGTTTTGGTTCCGTTGGCGCTCCCGTTGAAAGCGCGTCGCGAAGCGCCCCTTTTCGACTTCGAACTGAAAAATATCGGAACCTATTTGGCGACCGCTTACAACGGTTCGACCCTTTGCTATCCGGTCGAAGACGCGGACGACCTTTGGGACGCGTCGCTGAACGCCTACGTTTACGTCCCGGCGTTCGAACAGGGCGACATGCCGCTCGTTTATTTCCGTCCGTCGCCGAACTCGCCTTACGGCGCGCCGAACGGTTCGTCGAGCAAAACGTTCTACCTCGCCGACTCGGACGACCCGGCGAACGCGACGCTGACCCGCGCCGTTCCCTACGCTCGCAACTACGACGCGAACGGAAACCTCGCTTGGCACGAAGAGAAGCGCTTCCAAATGATTCACCCCGGCGTCGACGGAGCGTTCGGCCCGGACGAAAATCTCGACGGTCCGCGCGACGGCGTCCCGACGACGGCTCCGAAAGACCTCGTCTACCTTGGAGACGAAGACAATATCGTTAACTTCGCCGAAGCAGGAACGCTGATTAGCGAATGCGAAGAATGACCCCGCGTTCGGACGTTCCGAACGAATCGCAAATTTCGAACAACGCGAATTTGCCGCCGCTTGACGCCTTGAAACGAAACGCCAAGCGGCGCGCCCCAAAGAAAGCGAACGAGATGAAAAGATTGCGCGAACAACGACGCGGCGTTACGCTGATGGAGCTTCTCGTCGTCGCGACCATTATTTTGATCGTTACCGCCGTCAGCGTTCCGACGATCAAGCCGATGATGGAGTCGCAACTGACGAAGCAAGCCGGCTCGACCGTTTCGACGTACCTGAACCGCGCCCGAGCGAGAGCGATGGCGACCGGGCGCCCCTGCGGCGTTACGTTCGAACACTTCGCCGGAACCTACGACCCGACGACCGATTTCGGAAGCGCGTCGTTGGTTTTGCGTCAAGTCGAGACGCCGCCGTATTACAGCGGGCTCGAGCAGGGCGCGACGGTCGACGTTTACGCCGAAGACGATATTTACGACGGCGACCGTCGGTTGCGCCGCGTTCGCGTCAACAACGACGCGTATTGGGGCGCGATGGTCGGGAACGAAGGCGGCGCGAAGATTCAATTCAACGGCGCCGGGCCGTATTACCCCCTTTCCGTCGTCGCGGGCGCGTTTTTTATCGAAAAGCTTCCGGGAGTCGACCTGCCGATTCTGCAAAACGCGACGTTTAAAGTCGTTCGCGACCCGCGACCGACGATGACGGCGCCGATCGGCTTGCCGCAGGGCGCGGTCGTCGACCTCGAATGGTCGGGAACGGACGATTCCTCGTTCGCGATCGGTTACGTCGACGGAGGCGGCGTTCCGCGCGGTTACAA
>JAZQAP010000704.1:0-1745 GCA_045545275.1 Thermoguttaceae bacterium
CGCTGGCGATCGCCGACGACGAACCGGAACTCGCTCGCGACGCCGTGCGACAGGCGGTCAACGGCGTAACGTGGAGTATGGCGTCTTACGAGCCGGACGGGAATTACGTCGAAGGGCCCGGTTACTGGGGGTACGGAACCGGGTTCAACGTTCTGCTCTTGGCGGCGCTCGATTCCGCGCTCGGCGTCGACTTCGAACGCTCGAAAGCGCAAGGGTTTGCGTCGACGATTCGGTATTACGAACACGTCTTCGGGACGACCGGCGACGCGTTCAATTACCCGGATTCCGGAGGCGGGAAGATGTTCGTGCCGACCGCTTTCTGGAACGCGCTCAATCTCGGCGACGCGAGCCCCGCTTGGAACGAAAATTTCGCGGTCGACGCGGCGTATGTCGCGACGAAACATAAGGTTAAACACGGGGCGCGCTCGCTCGATTCGCTCGCCGGGAACCGCTTGGCCGTCTGCGCTCTCCTTTGGGGGCCGATTCGCGAAACGCCGCTCGATTTGGCGAAAATCGCGTCGAAAGGGCCGGTCGACCCGGACGAACTTGGATTCGGAAACGTTGCGCCGCAAGAACTTGGGTACGTCGGCGTCGGAAACGGTCGCAACGCCGTCGCGCTCTTCCGAACGGCTTGGAAGCGCGACGCGGCGTACTTGGGGATTAAGGCCGGGATTCCGAGCGCGCCGCACGGGCATATGGACGAGGGCGGGTTCGTGTACGACGACGGCGGCGTCCGCTGGATTGTCGAGTTAGGCCCCGAAAATTACCATCGGATCGAGTCGCGCGGGATGAATCTTTGGGGAATGAACCAAATTTCGGAACGCTGGAAGTTGTTGCGATATAATAATTTCGGACATAGCGTTTTGACGCTGAACGGGGCGCCGCAACTTGTCGACGGAACGACGAAAATCGTCGAAACGAAAATTGGCGGACGAGGCGAAGCGTCGAGCGCGACGATCGATTTGACGCCGGTTTATCGCGGCGAAGCGAAGTCGGTTAAGCGCGTCGCGACGCTGAATCCGGACGGAAGTTTAATCGTCGAGGACGTCGTCGAAGCGCTTGCGGATAAAGAAATTAAAGTGGAACGCCGCTTGCTGACTCCGGCGGCGGTCGAGATCGTTTCGGAACGCGTCGCGAGGTTGACGGCGCCGAGTCCGGTTCATTGCGGCGACGCGACGCTTTGTAAAACGGTGGAAACGCAAGGCGATATTCCGTCGGCGTTTAGCGTTGTCGCGGCGGAGACGGAGAACGACTTCGACTCGAAAAATCCGGGCGTGTCGATTTTGATCGAGACGGCGACCGTCGAAGCCGGGAAGACGGCGACGTTCCAAACCGTTTTTTCGCCGGTCGAACGGAGAGAAACGAGCGACGGCGAGAAGAAATAAGCGTTGGTAAGTCGTTTCGATAACGACTTTGCGTTTTTGTCGGCGTCGGATTTCGCGGCGCCGTTGGAAAAGCGGGAAAATCGCCGCGTCGACTTGCTTTTTCGTCGTCGGCGCGTATAATAAATTAACGTCGCGATTCTCGATTCGAGCGTCGCGGCGCCGATTGAACGAATAAAAAAACGCAAGGTTTGTAAAGCGAGAAATAAGAATGGATTACGTATATAACACTTCGGGCGTTTGTTCGCGACAAATTCATTTTAAGATCGAAAACGGCGTGTTGCGCGACGTGCGTTACGTCGGCGGGTGCAACGGCAATTTACAAGGAATCGGGCGGCTCGTCGAGGGCTTGCCGGCCGAAGA
>JAZQAP010000705.1:0-10603 GCA_045545275.1 Thermoguttaceae bacterium
CTCGACCGACTCGACCGACGCGACCGACGCGACCGACGCGACCAACTCGACCGACTCGACCGACTCGACCGACGCGACCGACGCGACCGACGCGACCAACTCGACCGACTCGACCGACGCGACCGACGCGACCGACTCAATCAACTCAATCGACTCAACCGACCTAACCGACGCGGCCTCCGACGCAACCGCCGCCCAAATCGCCGACGTCAAGAAGCGGCTCGGCCTCGCAAGCGGCGACGTCGCGGACGTTCTTTGCGTCGTCAACACGCGCCGCGACTGTTACGACCTTTACGAAAAGCTGAAACGCCGCGACGCGGAGGCGGAGGCCCGCGCTCGGGAGGCCGGAACGTTCGACGAATCGACGGCGCCGATTACGCTCGCGCTTTCGGCGTTAATGTGCGGCGCGCACCGAGCGGAGGTCGTCGAGCAAATCCGCGAAATTCTCGCAAGGAACCGCGCTCTTCCGCCGGAGCGTCGCCGACCGTTGCGGGTAATCTCGACGCAAGTGATCGAAGCGGGCGTCGACGTCGACTTCCCGGTCGTTTTCCGCGCGTTGGCCGGTTTGGACTCGATAGCTCAAGCGGCGGGCCGCTGCAACCGCGAAGGCCGTCTCGGCGTCGCGACCGACGTCGACCCGCGAACGAACCTCCCCCGCGGCGGCTTGGTTCGCGTCTTTGCCCCGCCGAAATTACCATCGCCCCGAAAATGCAACAAACAATCGGAAATCCCCACGCTTGACGGATTAGTCGCGTTACGCTGCGGAATCAACGCGACAATAGAACTGTTCGACCCCGAAACGCCGTTCGACGGAACCGACCCGGAAATTTTTAAAAACTATTTCGCAACCTTTTATTATAACTGCGCGACTTTCGACGAACCGCAAATTTTAAAGGCGTTAACTAACGGCGTCTGCAAATTTCCCGTTAAAGGAAAATATCCTTCGCGAGAGCCGGAAATGAAATTTCGGACGGTCGGCGAAAAGTTTCAAATGATCGAAGATCTCTACTCGCAAACGGTTTACGTTCGTTACGGAAAAGGAGCCGAGTATATCGACGAACTGCGCGCGACCGGCGCCCGCGCCAATTTGTTGCGAAAATTACAAAAATATTCCGTCAACCTGCCCCGAAACGTCGTCGACGAACTCGTTTCCCTCGGTCGAATCGAGAAATTAACCGAAGACTCGAACGTTTACTTTCAAACGGACGCTCGCGATTACGACGAGATTTTCGGTTACAACGTTTATCGAAAACGCGAACCTTGGGAGTTATTGGAAATTTAACGCGATAAAAAAAGCGAAGGGAAACGTTCGCGCTTCCCTTCGCTACGTCGACGTTTTTAAACGCCTACTTAATAAACGTAATGTTTCAATCCACGTTCCTCGCAACACAAAGAACGACTCGATAATTATACAATAAATTATAAAAATTTTAAGTTCTCCCGCTAAAAATACTTGACGCCGCAACCAAACGGCGCTAAAATTACTTTATAAAGGTAATGAACCTTAAGTATCCATTTTTTTATTTTGGAAAGGAAGTCGCGGCGGTATGCGAGGTTTTTGCTTAGAGGTAAGCGGCGATTTTGCGTGTTTTACGCGTCCCGAGTTCAAAGTGGAGCGCGTGTCGTATCCCGTGATCACGCCGTCGGCGGCGCGCGCGATTTTCGAAGCGATTCTGTGGAAACCGGCGATTATTTGGAAAATTCAAAAGATCGAAGTGTTAAAACCGATTCGTTGGTTCTCTATTCGCCGCAACGAAGTCGCGGACAAAGCGAGCGTCGGCGGCGCCGGAATCGATATTAACAAAAGTCGTCAGCAACGCGCCTCGTTGATTTTACGCGACGTTAAATATCGTCTGCACGCGGAATTTGAGTTTATTCCTCCGGAACGTCGCGCCCAAACCGTTCGTCCGACGCCTGCTTGGCTCGACGACGAGGACGGCTTTGTCGACCTTGACGACGTCAAACCTCGCGCCGACGAAACGGAAGCGAAATACGCCGCGATGTTCGAACGTCGAGCGCGGAAAGGCCAATTTTTTCACCAACCTTATCTTGGAACCCGCGAATTTCCGGTCGATTTTCGGCTCGTCGAACCGTCGGAACTTGAAACGCTCGCGCCGATCATGAACGACGCGCCGGAATTGCAAGGAACTCAAAGTCTCGGTATGATGTTATACGACCTCGATTATGCCGACCCGAAAAACCCAACGCCTTATTTTTATGACGCGGTAATGGCCAACGGCGTTATCGACGTCGAAGATTGCCGTCAAAAAGCGGGCGTTCCGGAACCTCTCGAACTTTTCGCGAAACGCGCCGAAAAAAAGGAGCGCAAACGATGATCATTCAAGCGCTCGCTCGATATTACCAACGCAAAGTCAAAAACGGCGATCCAAGCGTCGCGCCGCTTGGATTCGAATACAAAAAGATTCCTTACGTCCTTGTTCTCAGACCGGACGGAACCCCCGTGCAAATACAAATAAATAAGGACGCCGACGGCAAACCGGCGCGCCCGTTTTGCGTTCCGCAAAGTTGCGGTCGCTCGGGCAAGCGTATCGAAGCCAACTTACTTTGGGACAATTTTGAATACGCGCTCGGTTTTCCGAACAACGAGACAACAACGCGCAAGCACGAGGCGTTTCGAGCGCGACTCGATAAACTTGGCGATTTGTCGCTCCCGGATTTGAACGCGGTTCGCCAATTCGTCGCGTTTTCCAATGAAGAAAAAACGACGCTTCTTCAAAAAGTCCCCGGCTGGGCCGAAGCGTCAAAAACGCCCAACAATATCACGTTTAAACTTAAAGGTTCTTTATCGATTGTCGCCGAACGCCCCGAAGTCAAGCAAGCGATCGAACGCGAAGCCTGCGCCGATAACGCCGAAATCGGACGTTGTACCATTACGAACGAACTCGTTCCCATCGCCCAAACCCACTCGCCGCAAATTAAAATAAGAGGCGGACAGTCGTCCGGGGCGACGCTTGTTAGCTACAACCAAAACGCTTTTTGCTCTTTCGGTAAAAAGCAAGGCGCCAACGCTCCCGTCGGGCAACAAATCGTTTTTGAATACGCGACCGCGCTCAACGCGTTGCTTGCGACGCCGGACAACCGTTTTTATCTCGGCGACACAGCGACCGTTTTTTGGGCACATAACCCTTCGGACTTTGAAACCGTTTTTGGACTTACGTTAGGAACATCCGCTAACGATAAAAACAAAGAGGAAAACGAAGACAATCCGGACGCGTATGTCGACCGCGTTAAAGAAGCGTATAAGGCGATTTTTAACGGAGACTATTGCGAGAACCACCCCAAAGAAGACCAATTTTACGTTTTAGGTTTGTCGCCTAACAACGCGCGAATTTCGGTTCGTTTTTGGCGCGTCGGCACGGTCGCTCAATTCGCGAAAAATATTAAAAAATACTTTGACGATATAAAAATCGACGAGCCGCGTTACGCCGAGCGTCCTTTGCCGCTAAACCGAATTTTAAACTCGGTCGCGGCGCCCCAAAAACGAAGGCAAAAGGGCGTTCCCGTCAAAAAAGACGCGTTGACCCACCTTGCGAACGGGCTTGTGCGCGCCGTTTTAGACGATTCGCCCTTTCCCTACGAATTACTAGAAGCGGCAATACGCCGTAATCGCGCCGACAAAAACGTTACCCCTATTCGCGCCGCGCTTATTAGAGCGTACATCAACCGTTTCGCGCGTTTCGGAACTCCGGAAGAACAACAACGCAAACAAAACGATCCAGCCAAACAATGGGAGCAATGTAAAATGGAACTCGACCTTAATAAAGAAAACGTCGGTTATCAACTCGGACGTTATTTCGCTACGCTTGAACGTATTCAACGAAGCGCGTTAGGAAAAACGAATTCGACGGTGCGCAGTCGTTTCTACGCTTCCGCTTCAACGACGCCCGCGACAGCCTTTTCTTATTTGACAAGATTATCCAATTTTCACCTGACTAAAATCGAACAACAGAAGCCCAACCTTAGCGCTTATTACCAAAAACTTCTCGACGAAATTTCGTTAAAAATTGAAAATTTCCCCCCCTTCCTTTCGTTGGTAAATCAAGGACAATTCGCGCTTGGATATCGTCATCAGCGCGACGCGTTCCGCAAGAAAAAAGACGAAGTCGCCAAGGGTTAAATTTCCACTCCATAACCGCAAAATTCGCCACTAAGAAAGAACGCTCTTATGACCGACATTAAAAATCGCTACGAATTCGCGCTAATTTTCGACGTTAAAGACGGCAACCCGAACGGCGACCCGGACGCCGGCAACCTCCCGCGTCTCGACCCGGAAACCGGCGAAGGCCTCGTCACCGACGTTTGTCTCAAACGCAAAGTCCGTAATTACGTTCAGTTAACCCGTCAAGAAACGGAGACGTTCGGAATCTTTATTAAAGAGCAAGACCAAACGTTAAACGATCTTATCGACGCGGCTTACGGCGCGGACAAATTAAATTTGGACTTAAACGCGGCGCCTAAAAACAAAGAAGACGGCTCCAAACGTAAAAAGAAAGGCGAGGCGCAAGGAAGCGAAATTAAAGCGGGGCGCGAACAGATGTGTCGCGATTACTACGATATTCGCACGTTCGGCGCCGTATTGTCGACCGGCGCGAACGCGGGCCAAGTGCGCGGGCCGGTTCAAATGACGTTCGCTCGTTCGGTCGAACCGATCGTTCCGCTCGAGCATTCGATTACTCGCTGCGTTGTTACGAATCCCAAAGATAAAGACAAAGAACGCACGATGGGGCGCAAAACGACCGTTCCTTACGGGCTTTACGTCGGATACGGGTTCGTTTCGCCGGCGTTCGCTAATCACACCGGGTTCTCCGAAAGCGACCTCGAACTCTTTTGGGAAGCGCTCCAAAATATGTTCGAACACGACCGCAGCGCCGCGCGCGGATTAATGGGAACCTGCAAGCTCGTCGTCTTCAAACACGACTCCGCCCTCGGGAACGCGCCCGCTCGCAAGCTCTTCGACGCGATCAAAATCAAGAAAAGCGAGAACTGCGGCGAACGCCCGGCTCGCTCCTTCGCCGATTACGACGTCGTTATCGAAGGAACGGAGAAGCGGGAAAACGGAACCGTCGGTCTTGCGCAATGCCCCGGCGTCGAAGTCTTGGAGTTGATGTGAAAACGCCGTTTCCGACCGACGACGCGCCGTTCGACGCCAACGCAAACGTCGACGCGGCATGCGGTTCCGATGCCCCGTTTACGCTCGAACCGTCGACCGTTCCGACCGTCGACGACGTTTCGTCCTCCGCTCCGGTCGCAAACGCAAACGTCGACGCGGCAAGCGGTTCCGACGCTCCGTTTGCGCTCGAATCGCCGAGCGTTCCGCAAGCGCAAAACGACGCCGACGACGTTTCCTCCCCCGTTCCGGTCGCAACCGCAAACGTCGACGCGGCAAGCGGTTCCGACGGCGCGTTTGCGCTCGAACCGGCGACCGTTCCGCAAGCGCAAAACGACGCCGACGACGACCGCCTCTTGCCGATTTCCGGACTGCAGCATTTGGCGTTTTGCCCTCGGCAGTGCGCGCTCGTTCATCTCGACGGCGTTTGGAGCGAAAACTTCTTCACCGCCGCCGGGCGCGTTATGCACGAACGCGTTCACAACGCCGATTCCGAAACCCGCGGCGACGTCCGAACCGCGCGCGGACTTTGGTTGCGCTCGAAACGGCTCGGTCTCGTCGGGGTCGCCGACGTCGTCGAGTTTCGCCGCGTCGACTCGCCGTTCGACGACGCGCCGACGGAAACGCAAACGCCCCGACGGTCGACGGTTAACGACGTTCCGCAATCGTCGAACGCTCCGACGCTTAACGCCGACGCGCCGTCGGAAACGCAAACGGACGCGACGGAACGCCCGGTCGTCGCCGTTAAACTCCCGAAACGTCGCGGGTTTTGGCGCCCTTATCCGGTCGAGTACAAGCGCGGTCAGCCGAAAAAAAACAACTGCGACGCCGTCCAACTTTGCGCGCAAGCGATCTGTTTGGAAGAGTCGCTCGGTTGCGCAATCCTCGAAGGCGCCTTATTTTACGGAACGACCAAACGCCGCGTCGTCGTTCGCTTCGACGCCGAACTCCGCGCCGAAACGGCGGAACTCGCTCGACGTTTCCGCGCGCTCGTCGATTCTGAAGTCGTTCCGGAACCGGTCGCCTCGTCGCGTTGCAAAAGCTGCTCCCTCGCCGACGAGTGTTTGCCGGACGTCCGAAAATCCGCGTCGCGCTATCTTCGCAATAATTGGCGGGAAGCGGGCGCCTTCGACGCGTTCGACGACGCCGAAACCGCGAACGCCGACCTTTCCGCCCCGTTTTCCGCCGCAAACGCCGCCGACTTCGGCTCGACTCGCGCCGACGCAACGTCCGAAAACGCGGCGTTCGACGACGAAGAAGATTTCGCTTAACCTGCGTTTTTCCGCGTTTTACCGTCGCCGTTTCCTCGATTCGGCGACCTTTCCCCCGCCCCGTTTTTCCCCGGAACTCGCCGCGATGAAACGCTTCGGCAACACCGTTTACGTTACGACGCAAAAAATTTACGTTCGCCAAGACGGAACGAATCTCGTCTTTTCGCTCGACGGCAAGGAAGTTCGGCGCCTACCGATTCACACGCTCGACGGCGTCGTCGCGTTCGGAGCGGTCTCTTGGTCGCCGTTCGCGCTCGGACTTTGCGCCGAAAACGGGGTCGCCGTTTCGATGTTGACGGAAAACGGCAAGTTCCTCGCTCGCGTCGTCGGCCCGCAAAGCGGAAACGTCCTCTTGCGCCGGGCCCAACATCGGCGAACGACGGCCCCCGAAGCGGCGGCGGAAGCGGCGCGAGCGTTTGTTTCGGCGAAAATCGCGAACGCTCGCGTCGTTCTGCAACGAGCCGTTCGCGGCCGCGGCGCCCAAACGAACGTCGACGCGCTCGAACGAGCGGCGCAAAAGCTCTCGCGCTCGATTTTCGACCTGACCCGTTCGCCGACGGTCGCCCAAATTCGCGGCGTCGAAGGGGACGCGGCCCGAACGTATTTTTCCGTTTTTAACGAACTTATCGTCGCGCAAAAGGACGCGTTCGTCTTTCGGGAACGGTCGCGCCGTCCGCCGCTCGACCCGATCAACGCGCTTCTTTCGTTTCTTTACGTCTTGCTGGCGCACGACTTGCGCTCCGCTTGCGAAACGGTCGGGCTCGATCCGCAACTCGGTTTCCTTCACGCCGACCGCTCGGGCCGCGCTTCGTTAGCGCTCGACCTAACGGAGGAATTTCGCCCTTGGTTGGCCGACCGTTTGGCGCTTTCGTTGATCAATCGTCGCCAAATCGACCCGCGCGGCTTCGAGCGTTCGGAGTCCGGCGCCGTCGTTATGAGCGACGCGACCCGCAAAACCGTTTTGACCGCTTGGCAGGAGCGGAAACGGGACGAACTTCAACATCCGTTTTTGGGCGAAAAAGTCCCGATCGGGCTCCTTCCGCTCGTTCAAGCGCGCCTGCTCGCGAAATGGCTCCGCGGCGAACTCGACGCTTACCCGGCGTTTTTTTGGAAGTAACGCCGACGCCGTCGACGCGCCGCAACTCGTTCAACGTCGTCGTTTACCCTTTACCTTTTCGACTTTTCCCCCGATTTTAAGGAGCGTTCCTCCGATGATGGTTCTCGTCGCTTACGACGTCAACGTCGAGTCTAAAGACGGGCGGCGCCGGTTGCGTCGCGTCGCGAAAATTTGCGTCAATTACGGCCAACGGGTGCAAAATTCCGTCTTCGAATGCTTAGTCGACCCGGCGCAACTGGTCGAGTTGAAGGCGGCGCTCTTCAAGGAAATCGACCCGAAACTGGACAGCCTGCGTTATTATCAACTCGGCAAAAATTGGCGCGACCGGGTCGAACACGTCGGCGCGAAACCGACGTTCGACCCGGAAGGAACGATCGTTCTCTAACCCTCGCCGCAAACGCGTATTTAACAATCAGACAAATTTCAATCGATTCAAACAACGTCGTTTTCCCGATCGGTCGACGCCAAAAAAACGGCGCGACGAGTTAACGTCGCCCCGTTCTTTTGCGGTCAAACGGTTTCAACGAAACGGAAAAAATCGCCGTCGAACGGTTCTTCGTTCCGTTCGGTTAAACGTTCAAGCGTCAGTCGGCGTTTCCGGACGGTTTGCCGCTTTTGCCGCCGCCTTTTTTCCAGCCGCCGGGTTTGCCGCCTTTACCGCCGCCCTTTTTCCAACCGCCGGACTTCCCGCTTTTAGCGCCGCCCTTGCCGCCGTTTTTCCCGCCTTTCGGGCCGTTCGACGTCTTTTTCGGCGCTTGCTTTTTCGGCGGTTCGAGCCCAAGTTCGCGGAGACGCGCCGCTTCCTCGCGTTCGGCGGCGATTCGACGCTCGTCCTTCGAAACGAAAATCTTCTCCGGGTCGACCGGAACCGCGATCAGGTCGAGCCCCTGCGCGTCGACGATTTCGCAACGCACAATACTCCCGACTTCCAAGTCGCGACCGGTAACGTAAACCAACGGGTCGACGTCCGGCGCCTCCGCGTAAGTCCGCCCGACGCAAACGTTGCGCATCGTCGTTCCGCCATCCGAAACGCCGCGCGAGTCGAGCGTTACGTCGACCGTTTGACCGATAAAGCTCCGAGCGAAGCGGCGCGAAATCCGCTCTTGTTTCGCGCAAATGCGTTCGAGTCGACGGCGCTTGATCTCGTCCGGAACTTGACCGTCCATCGCGGCGGCGGGCGTTCCCGGTTCGGCGGAGAACTCAAAGACGCCGGCGCGCTCGAACTTCCATTTCTCGACAAAATCGACCAACTCTTGATACGCCGCGTCCGTTTCGCCCGGGAAACCGACGATCAACGACGTTCGCAAAACGAGCCCCGGAATCTCTTCGCGGAGTTTCGCCAGCAAGTCCTCCGTTTGCGCCTTGTCGACGCGGCGGTTCATCTTTTTGAGCAGTTCCGAATTGCAGTGTTGCAGCGGAACGTCGACATACGGCAAAATCGACGTCGTTCCCGGCGCTTCCAAGCGGTAAAGCGACGTCAAATCGCTCCCCCAATGTTGCGGGTAAGTATAAAGGACGCGAATCCAGTCGAACCAGTTTTTCTCCTTCAGCGTCGCCAACAATTGCGCCAAACGCGGCTCGCCGAAGAGGTCGCTCCCCCAAAACGTCGTTTCTTGCGCGATCAAGACCAACTCGCGAACGCCCGCGACCGCCAGCCGCTCCGCTTCGTCGACGATCGTTTCGAGCGGCTTGCTGACGAACCGCCCGCGAATTTTCGGAATCGCGCAGTACGTACAGAACCGGTCGCAACCGTCCGCGATCTTCAGATAAGCGACGTTCGGCGCCGTCAACGGCGTTCGGAGCGAATCGTCGAGCGTTAAATTCCGCGACGGCGTGTAAAGGAAGCGGGACGGCGCGACGACGACCGGCGTTTCGACCGCTTCCGTTTCCCCGGTTTGCGCGACTTCCGCCGCTTCGTCGGTTTCCGGTTCGACGGAACGCGCCCGCGTTTCGCCGTCTTGCGCGAAGAGTTCGCAAACGACGTCGACGATTTTCGCTTCGTCGAACGGACTCAGCCAAGCGTCGACTTCCGGGAAGCGCGCCGCCAACTCTTCGCCGTCCGAAACGACCGCGCAACCGGAAACCAACAGGAAGCGAACGCCGCCCGCCGCCTTTTCTTCGACCGCTTCGGCGATAAACTCCGCCGCTTCGTCGCGAGCGGAGCGCAAGAAACCGCAGGTGTTCAAGAGGAAAACGTCGACGCTCTCCGCGTCCGACGTCATTTCGCCCCCCAACGCGGCCAAGCGCCCGACCATCGTCTCCGCGTCGACCAAGTTTTTCGGGCAGCCGAGCGACGCGACCGAAAAGGTCCAACCGGGCGTCGGCGCGTCCGGACGAGCGGCGATTTCGGCGACCAACTTTTCGACCGCGACGACGGACGCCGGTTTTTCGGTCGATTCCAACGGGCAAATTTCGCCGACTTCGACGGGCGACGGAGACGCGCAAGCGCCGGGCGCGCCCTCGACGGCGGGATTATTTGCCGATTCGGCGCTCGGCGTTTCGACGGGAATTAAATTTTCGGCGGCGTTTTCTTTCGTCGGCATTTTCGTTTCGTTCGTTCAAAGGACGTTCGCGGGAAAAACCGCCCGGCGCTTCGACCGTCGGCGGCGTCGAATTTCTCCTTATTAATATAAGCGAGTTCGGCGAAAAAAAAAGGCCCGCGTCGAAATTTTGTCGTTTCGGCTCTTTCGCCGTCGACGCCGCCGGTCGTTCCGCAAGGAAAACGCAAATTAAGTAAAACGCGCAAACGTTAACGGCGCCAAACGCCGGACGATTCAAACGCTTTTCCATTTTTCCAACGTTTTCCTTTTTTCGCCGCCGTTTTAAGCGTCTTTTGCGCCGTCGACGCGGCGACGGTAACGGTTGCAACGCCGGCGGTCGACAAAAAATTGTTAAAACTTGAGAAAAAACGGAGAAAAATTTTTGTCAAATTAGAAAAAGCGGGTAAAATAATAAAGTAGAGCGGTTCTAACGAGCGTTCCGGTCGAAACGCCCGTTCCGTTTCTCCGGGCGTCGACGCTCGTCCGTCGCCGTTTCCGATTCCGTTTCGATCGTCGCCGACCGTTTTTCGCTCGCTCGTCCGGTTCC
>JAZQAP010000706.1:0-2927 GCA_045545275.1 Thermoguttaceae bacterium
GGGAGCGACGCGGGCGGAGGTCGGGGGAACGAAAACGCCGGTTGCGCGGAATGTAAGGGTTGCAAGGCGGGCGCGAACCGCTTTCGAAGGGGCGCAAAGGGCGCGGCGTCTTGACGGCGAACGATTTTCGGCGTAAAATGAAGGCGTCGAATTTTCGGCGTTCGGTTAAGCGTCGAAAATTTTGAGAAATTGGCGAATTTGCGCAAACGGCGCGTTTTGCGACGAGTAAAAAACGCTTCGAATAACGTTGAAACGAAAGTTTTAGGGAACGATAATGGCTGGGAAAGCGAATAACGCCGCCGTCGGGGCGATCGAATTGTCGAGCGTCGGCGTCGGGTATCAAGTTCAAGACGCGTTGATGAAAGCCGCGTCGACGACGCTCTTGATCGCTCGAACGATCTGTTCGGGCAAGTATTTGATCGTTTTTTCCGGCGCGATCGGCGACGTCGAGGCGGCGATGGAGACGGCGAAACGGGTCGGCGGAACGTCGACGATCGACTCGCTGACCGTCGCGAACGTTCATCCGGCGGTCTTTCCGGCGATGACGCAGTCGGTTGTTTTGGGGCCCGAGACGGTCGGCGCGCTCGGCGTCGTCGAGACGTTCAGCGCCGTTTCCGCGGTCGTCGCCGCCGACGTCGCCGCGAAAGCCGCCGACGTAACGCTTTTCCGACTCAGTTTGGCGATGGCGATGGGCGGGAAGGGCCTCCTTTTGATGACCGGCTCGCTCGCGAACGTTCAAGCGGCGGTCGACGCGGCGGTCGAAGGGATTAAAGATCGCGGGCTGTTGGCGTCGGCGGTCGTTTTGCCGCGTCCGGAAAAGGAATTGTTCGCCGATTATATTTAATCGTCGCGATTTTTGCGGCGGTTTAGGGGTTAAAACCGGCGATTGGGACGGGAAGGCGGCGTTTTTTGAGACGAGCGTTTCTTGGCGTCGCGATTTTAACGGCTTTTTAAGCTGTTTTGACGGTTCTAACGATTTTGACGGCGCGGTTTTAACGGTTTGCGCGGCGGTTTTGAGGGCGGGCGTCTCTTGGGCGTCGAGGATTAGGCGGTTTGGGGGAAATAGAGGAAGGACGCGGAATGAAAATCGTCGTCGTTGGAGCGAAGGGAACGCTGGGGAGCGCGATCGCGAATTATTGGAACGACCCGCGGGTCGAGCGGCGAATCGCGGCGAACGTCGGCGGCCCGGTCGTTGAATCGAACGACGTCGTTATCCCGTTGAATTTGCCCGACTTCGACCTTTGTTCGCGCCTCTTCGTCGTCGAAACGTTGAGCGATTTTAAGCCGGACGTCGTCGTCAACGCGGCGGGCGTCAACCTGATCGATTGGCTCGAAACGCGAGCGAACACCGCCCGAAACGTGCACGCGAACGCCGTCGCCAACTTGAAAGAGGCGGTTCGGCGAACCGGTTCGCTCCTTGTTCAGTTCGGGTGCGGCGAAATCTTTTATCGCGACCGTTTAACTCGACTTCCCGAGCCGAACGAAGGGGCGAAATCGCTTCAAAACGGGGAGAACGGACAAAATAGCGAAGATGGAAACGGCGAAAATAGAGCGGCGTCGAGTTCGCTAATTCTCCCAAATCCCGCGTCTTCTCAAGAAGTCGTTTTCGACGAGTGGGGGAACGCGCGCCCGATTTTAACGATCGCTCCGGACGCGCCGGCGTTTTCCGAGTTGGACAAGCCGAATCCGGCGAGCGTGTACGCGAAAACGAAGCTCGAAAGCGAACGAATCGCGGCGGAAGCGCCGAAATCGTTGATTTTGCGAACGTCGTCGATTTTTGGCGAGACGACGGAATATTCGTCCGGAAATCTGGTCGAATCGCTCTTAAAAGCGTTCAAGCGGACGCGGCGACTCTCCGCGCTGAACGATAAAATCGTCGAGCCGACTTGGGCGGTCGACGTTCTTTGCGCGCTGAAAACGCTCGTTCGAACCGGCGCGACCGGGCTTTATCACTTGAGCGGCGGTTCGCGGGGAACGGCGCGCGACGTCGCGGAGTTCATCGCCGAGCGTCGCGGCTTGACGAACGCGCAAATTGCCGGGATTTCGTCGAAAGAATACGGCTTTTCGGCGCCGCAATCGGCGTTTACGGCGTTAAGATCGGTGAAATACGGCGACCTTGACGGCGTTTATCGCTTGCCCGATTGGCGTTCCGCGCTCGCGGATTATCTCGATTGGCGCGAAAGCGGCGGGAAGTAAGGAACGGCGCTTCTTTTAAAGCGTTGGATAGAAAACGCGGCGCCGCAAGAACGGACGACGGCGTCGTTAGCGTCGGCGGAGTTTGGGGACGGCGCCGTTAGCGTTTGGTCTTATTGCTCCGGTTTCCATTGGCGTTCGAATTCGGCGAGGATTTTGGCCGCGACGTCGTTCAGAAACGCGTCGTCGTCCCGAGCTTGAGCGTTCGCTTCGTCGATCGCGACTTGAATCGCGGTCGCAAGGTCTTCGACGAGCGTTTTCAGCCGGGCGACCGTCGCCGTCGGGAGGCCGTAATCGATTTCGACCGTCCGCGTTTGGTAAAGAAGAACGTCGTATTTCTCTTCGTAAGTGCGAACGCGCGTCGACGCCGTCTCTTCGTAAGGAACGGCGCGTGTTTTCGTTTCGAAAATCTTTTGGAGCGGCGAGAAAAACGCCGGGCGACCGTCGAGTTCGCCGTTGGGAATCCGTCGTTTGTTCTCGACCGGCAGTTTGTCGACGAGCGCGGCGAGCGTCGTTTGCGCTTCTTGGAGCGCGCGAAGTTGCGGAACGGTCAAGTCGGCTTCGATTCCGCAAAACTCGAAACGCCCTTTCGAAACGGAGTTCGCCCGTTGCCGCGCGCCGTGTTGGCGGACGACGTCGGCGATAATTTCGACGACTTGCGACGCGATATTTTCCGGCGTGTCAACGACGTAAGCGGTGCGTTCCTCCGTTTCGAGCTTGTCGTCGGCGGCGAA
>JAZQAP010000707.1:0-13285 GCA_045545275.1 Thermoguttaceae bacterium
GCCGCCGCTCCAAACGTCGTCCAAAATATCCTGAATTTCGCCGCGACACGACCCGCAGGCGCCCCCGGCTTTCAGCGCGCCGGTTACCTCGTCGGTCGTTTTTAAGCCGAGTTCGCGAATTTGGCGGCGCAGGTACGGTTCGGTAATCCCGAAACATTGGCAAACGACGCGTCCTTCGTCGACGTCGTTCCCGAGCTTCTTGAAGCCGAGCGCTTCCAAATCGACGCCGCGACGCGACGCCCAGTCCCAAACCGCTTCTTCGAGCGCTTCGGCGCCCATCACGGAGCAGTGAACCTTTTGCGTCGGCAGGCCTTCCAAAAACTCGACGACGTCTTGATTGGTAATTTTCAACGCGTCGATCGGGGTCGGGCGGCGTTCCTCGATGATGCGGCAGAGCGCTTCCGACGCGGCGATCGCCGACGTGCAGCCGAACGTCAGGAACTTCGCCTCGACGATTTTATCCTTCGTCGGGTCGGTTTCGTCGCGCTCGACGCGAAAAGTGAACTTCAACGCGTCCCCGCAAGCGACCGAGCCGTGTTCGCCGACGCCGTCCGCGTTCGCGACTTCGCCGACGTGCGTCCCGGTTTTCCCTTGAACGGCGTCCATAAATAACTGTTTTGTCTTTTCGCTGTATTGCCAACCCATTTTTTTACCTTATAATAAACGTTGTCGTCGCGAAGCGGAACGAGCCGCGGCGTCGAGTTTCCGTCCGGATTCTCCGCGCGCCGTCCGTCGCCCCGCCGTTTCTCGCGAACGAGTTAGGTTTTGGCCGAATTTGCGACCGACTTTTTCGTCGGTTTATTCGATTGTATACGCCCCGCGCGCAAATGCAAGACGTTCTCGACCGTTTTTGTCGACATTTTTTTATTTTCGTCGACGAAGCGCGAACGCCGAACCGAAACCGCCGCCGACGCTCCGTCGGAGCCTCCGCCGCGTCGCGCCGCCGCTCGCCGTCCCCTTATTATATTCCTTATTTTCAAGTTGGGACGGGGGGGCGCAAACCGACGCGCAAAATTTTCCGGAATCGCGCCGTCCTTTTCGGCAAACTCGCCGCGACCCGCGTTTTCCGACGCTTCCCCGAAGAAAAAAACGATTCAAAAAATAAAACGACAACCCATTTAACCGTTAAAGGAACCCCAATGTCCGTTAATTTCGACGTCGTCAACGAGATGACTTGGCGCGGTCTGTTGAACCAAATCACCGACGAAAAGCTCGGCGCGTTTCTCCTCGAAAAGCCGCGAACCGTTTACGGCGGTTTCGACCCGACGGCGGACTCGCTGCACGTCGGGCACTTGGTCGCGATCATGAACCTTCGCCGCTTCCAAAAAGCCGGGCACCGTCCGATCGTTCTCGTCGGCGGCGCGACCGGGATGATCGGCGACCCGAGCGGCAAAAGCGACGAACGCAAACTTTTGACGCCGGAAGCGGTTCAACACAACGTCGACTGCATCAAGAAGCAAATGGCGCGCTTCGTCGACTTTGACGATAAGGAAAACGGCGCGATTTTGGTCAACAATTTCGACTGGATGAAGGAATTTAGCTACCTCGACTTCCTCCGCGTCGTCGGGAAACGCTTCCCGGTCAACGTCATGATGACGAAAGACTCGGTCAAGAGCCGCCTCGAAGCGGAAAACGGGCTCAGCTACACCGAGTTCAGCTATATGTTGCTCCAATCTTACGACTTCGTCCACCTCCACCGCGAATACGGTTGCGAAATTCAAATCGGCGGAAGCGACCAATGGGGGAACATTACCGCCGGGATCGACTTGGCGCGTCGAATGGACGGCGTTCAACTTTACGGCCTCACGAGCAAGCTGCTCCTCAAGAGCGACGGCAAGAAGATGGGCAAAACGGAGTCCGGCGCGCTTTGGCTCGACCCGGCCCGCACGAGCCCTTACCAATTCTACCAATACTGGGTCAACGTCGACGACGCGGACGTCGAAAGCGCGTTCCGCTTCTTCACCGACCTGGGCGAAGCGGAAGCGACGGCCCTCATTGAGGAACACCGCGCGAACCTCGGCCGCCGGATTCTGCAAAAGCAAGTCGCGAAAGAGTTGACGCTGATCGCGCACGGCGAAGCGGGCTTGGCGGCGGCGGAGCAAGCGACGGCGATCTTCTTCGGCGCGGCGATCGAAAGTCTTTCGGACGCGGAGCTTACGTCGATTTTCGCGGACGTTCCGAGCCAAGAGCTTCCGCGGGCGCAACTGGAAGCCGGCGAAATCGGAATCGTCGACGCGTTCGTTTTGGCCGGTTTGGCGAAGACGAAGGGCGACGCTCGCCGCGCGGTGCAACAAGGCGGCGCTTACGTCAACAACCGCCCGATTACGGACCTCGATTACAAACTGACCCCGGCGAGCTTGGCGAGCGAAACGGTCGTCATCCTCCGCAGCGGCAAAAAACGTTACGCGCTTTTGAAATTCGTTTGATTGGTTTTAGCAAAGTCAAACGGTTAACCGCCGCTTAAATAAAAAAACGCCGAACGGTCTGAAAACCGCTCGGCGTTTTTTCCGTTGTATTCGCCGCGCAACGTTAAAAAACGTCGCCGCCTTCAGCGCGGTTAATCGCCAATTTTTCCAACGTCGCGCCGCCGTCAAGAAACGCCTTTAGAGCCGAACGGCTTAACGCCGCGCGACTCTAAAAACGAGTTTCAAAAGCCGACGTCGCTTAAAAACGTCGGCTCGTTAGCAAGACGCCGAAACTACTTTTGGTTCTTGTACGTTTCGTAGCAGTCGAACGCTTGGTCGACGGTCGCGTTGTTGTGAACGATTTCGCGAACCGCTTTCAGCATCCCGATCGGGCAGTCCGATTGGAAGATGTTGCGGCCCATATCGACGCCCGCCGCGCCTTGCGAAATCGCCGAGTAAGCGAGTTGCAGCGCGTCGCGTTCCGGAAGTTTCTTGCCGCCCGCGATGACGATCGGAATCGGGCAAGCGTTCGTAACTTGTTCGAAGTTTTCTTCGCAGTAGTACGTCTTGACGACGTTCGCGCCGTTTTCCGCGCAAATGCGGGTCGCGAGGCCGAGATAGCGAGCGTCGCGGGTCAGGTTCTTGCCGACCGCCGTAACGCCGAGGGTCGGAATGCCGTAACGAACGCCCATATCGACCGTTTTCGTCAGGTTGCGAACCGTCAAACCTTCGTGTTCCGGGTCGCCGATCGCGACCATCACCGCCAAGAGCGAAACGTTCAAGCGAATCGCTTCTTCGATGTCTTGGAGGCTTTGATCGTTGAGGCTGGTAAGAATCGAGGTGCCGGCGTCGAAGCGGTACGAAATCGGCTTGTTGCAGGTCGGCGGAACGACCGAACGGAGAATACCGCGGCAGCACATAATGCAGTCGCTGTATTGGATGAGCGGATTGATCGTCAGGTCGATGCGTTCGAGACCAGACGTCGGGCCCATGATGAAGCCGTGGTCGAACGCCAACATAACGGTGCGACCCGATTTTTCGTTAAAAACTTGCGAAAGGCGCGACTTAATCCCCCAGCTCGCGTGTTCGTTGCCCTTGAGGAAGAAACCTTCTTGCTTTTGCGGAATCCCAACGCCGAAATTTTTCGCGTCGATGTTGCCTTCGTTGTCAGCCATCGTTAGAACTCTTTCTTTTACCGAATTGCTTATTTAACCCAATTTAACAAAACGACGCGCGCTTTCGCTTTGCCTCGGCGCGACGCCGTTTCGCTATGTTAACTATTCTACTTAAACCAACGTTTCGACCGTCGTTCAACCGCTCAGTTGGCGGCGATCGCGTCGGCGTAGGCTTGGAAAATGACGGCGGTACTCGTCGCGCCGGCGTCTTTGCTCCCCTTCGAGCGTTCGCCAAGGTTGCGAGCGCGCCCGAATTTCGCGACGTATTCCGCCGTTTTGTCGGCGCCCGCTTTCGCGGCGTCGGCGGCTTGTTGGAAAACGTCGAGAAGCGTCGCGGCCGGATTCGCGGCGACGGCGGCTTTCATCGCGTCGATCGCCGGAAGCATCGCGTCCATCATCGTTTTATCGCCGACTTTAGCGTTCGTCATCGTTTGCATCGACGTCAACGCGGCTTCGAACGCCGCGACCGTTTCGACCGGATTCAACGCTTCCGACTTCGCGCCGTCGGACAGCCCCATAAAGAACGAGCCGTTGAGCGAGCTGGTCGACCCGCCGGTCGCGGTCATAATTTCCATCGCGATATTCGTCGCGGTTTCGGCGAGGGAACCGGGCCCTTGCGCCGCTTTGACCGCCGCTTTCATCGTCGCCAAAATCGCGGAGCCGTGGTCGCCGTCGCCGGTCGCCGCGTCGAGAGCGTTCAGTTCGTCAAATTGCGCCTCGACCGCCGCGAGGGCCGTTTCGAGCATTTTCGTCAATAAATCTTTAGTAAATTCGGAAGCCATCTTCGTTGAGACTCTTGGTTCGAACGTTCGAACGCGCCGCGACGTCGCAAGCGCTCCAAGCGTTAAAATAGCGAGTGAAACCGGCGTTTCGCGGCCCGACCGCCGCCAAGCGACCGCGTCGACAAACCGCCTTAACTATTGTTTTATTGTTTTATACCGTTTTATAATCGTCGCCGCTTCGTCGAGCGTTTACGCGCGTCAAGGGCGAAACGTCTTTCCAACGGTCAAGCGACGACCGATTTTCGCCGACGTTTGACGCCCCTAAGGCAAGGCGCCCAAGAAGCGGCAAGCCAAAGCGCGGCCCGACGCCGAGCCCGGAGCCTTCGCTCCGCGCCCGACGTTTGCGATTTTACGACAATTTTCGCGACGCCGACGTCGGAACCGCCGACGTCGCGCAAATCGACGGAACTAGCGGACGACCCAGTACGGCGCGTCGCTCGGCGCGTTGTACATCGCGAGCGTTTCGTCGTCGAAGACGCCGACGATCATTTGGAAACCGGCGGCTTCTTGGACGGTCAAGATTTCGTCGCAGCAACCGGAAACGACTTCGATACCGGCGGCGGTAAGAACTTGGTGCGCCTTGCGATAGACGATCAACATTTCCATCAGCGTCGTCGCGCCGGAGCCGTTGATCATCAACATAATTTTTTCGCCCGCTTTAATATCGAGGGCGCGCGCGAGCTTGTTCGCCATCGTTTCGGCGACCCAGTCGGCGGATTGCATCGGTTCCGGGCCGTTCCCGCCGCCTTCGCCGTGTTGGCCCATCCCGATTTCCATTTGGTCGTCGGCCAGCGCGCCGATTTCTTGCCCGGCTTGCGGGTGCGTCGCGACTTTCAGCGTAACGGCGAGCGTCGCCATCCGTTTGTTGAAGCGTTCGCCGATCGCGAGGATTTCGTCGACGTCGAGGCCTTTTTCCGCGGCGGCGCCGAGGATTTTGATGAGCGGAATGCAACCGCCGAGGCCGCGACGGTCTTCGATCGGAGCGTCGACGCCGGGCGCGATGTCTTCGGCGGTAACGATTTTCGAAACTTTAAGGCCTTCCTTCGCCGCCATCATGAGGGCCATGTTCGCGTTGCGTTGGTCGCCTTCGTGGTTCAACACGACGAGAATGATCCCTTTGTAATCTTTGAACATACGGAGCGCTTCGACGACTTTCGGAGCGCCCGGAGCCGCGAAAATGTCGCCGACGACCGACGCGTCGAGCATCCCTTCGCCGACGAAACCGCTCAAGGCCGGTTCGTGTCCGGCGCCGCCGAGGGTAACGATCGCGACCTTGTCGGTCGATTTCGGCGTCGCGCGAACGACGATTTTCTCCGAAACAACCTTAATTTTCGACGGATAGCAGAGCGCGTACCCTTCGAGAAGCTCGGTCGTCAGATTTTCCGGGGCGTTCATAAATTTCTTCATTACCATCGCGTTTTTTCCTTATATATTAATAAAGACGACAAAAACGGGCGCCAACGACGCTTCCAAACGCCGCCGCTCGACGCAAAATCCGGACGCGCTTCGCGCCGACGCCAACGCAACGCGGCGTCGACGGGCGGCGAAACCGTCGCGGGCGAAAATTCGAAAACAAATTCTCGATTTTTCAGCATACCAGAAACGCGACCAAAATAAAAGAGCCGAAACGGAATTTTCTCAAAAAACGCCGTTTTTTTTCGTCGTTTTCCCCGACTTTCACCGCAAAAACTCGCCGTTTCGCCTATTTTACGCAAACTTCCAAAACGAGAATGCCGCCGGAAAGACGCGCTCGATTCGCAGTTCGGCGTCGAGAACGGCGCAACTCGGTTTCTCGCCGCGAGCTTGAATCGCGCCCGGATTCAAAATCAACGTTCGATTATAGCGCCGCGTTTCGAAGCGGTGCGTATGCCCGAAACAGATCAAGTCCCAAAGTTCGGAATACGCTTCGTCGGCGATTCGGTCTTCGAACCGCCCGCAACCGTGCGTAAAGAAAATTCGCTTCCCGCGCCACTCGATTTCGCCGAAATCGCCCCAAAAGCGCCCGCCGATCTTCGGAACCTCGACCGCCAACGCCTCCCGACGCGACGCGTCGCAATTCCCCGCGACGAAATCGGTCGGAATCCGCCGGAAAACGTCGAGAATCTCCAAGTCGCCGAGGTCGCCGCAACAGACGACCCGCTCGACGCCCCGTTTTTCGAACTCGTCGGACGCTTGCGCCGTGGCTTCAATTTCCCCGTGAACGTCGCTGATAACGCCGAGCGTCGGTTTGCTCCTATCCAACGTTTCGCTCATTTCTCTATTTCTCCTATTTTCACAATCGGTCGTTAAATTTTCTCGCGACCTTGCCTTTTTCCGCCCCAAACGTTCGTCGATTTTTTCGCGCCCCCGATTTACCCGTCAAAAAATTCCGGTTATAATGGAAACGCCGTCCCCAAAAACGCGCGTTCGTCGTCATTATACGCGACGTTTTCCGTTTTGCCAACGGCCCGGGTTAAGTTGCCGAATCGCTGTTTTTTCGCGCCTTACCCATTTCGCCGATTTTAACTAAACTCGTCCGTTTCGTCTCTCCGCGACGCGAAACTTTGGGCGTTTTCCGATATTTTACGAGGTTTTTATGTCCGTTCGTCGTTCCTCCGGCGCGCTTGCGCCTCTTTTTTCGCTTCCGGGCGTCCGCGACGTCGGGAGTCTCGGACGTTGCGCCCGTCGTTTCGTCGATTTTTTGGCCGACTCCGGTCAGCGTTGGTGGCAGTCGCTCCCGGTCAATCCGATCGACCGCTTTGGTTCCCCATACGCCGGGCGCTCGGCGTTCGCGGGCGAGACGCTTTATCTCGATCTTGAAGATTTGCGCGACGAAGGACTCCTCGACGACGCCGACTTGGTCGCCGCTTGGTTCCTTCCGAACGCTCAACCTTGCGACGTCGCTTCCCTAAATTGCGCAAACTCGCCAAATTCCGGCAATTCCGCGCTTCCGCCGTCGTCGACGCCGCAAACGGACGCTCGATCGGAGCGGATTAATTACCGCGCCGCGTTCGAGCGTCGGCGCCCCTGTTGGCGCAAGGCCTTCGAACGGTACCGGGACGGAATCGGCGGGGCGAAGTTTCGCGCTCTCGAAAAGCACTTTCGTTACGAAAACAATTTTTGGCTTGACGATTACGTCCTTTTCGCGGCGCTTTCGGAGGAATTCGGGTACGCTTGGCGCGATTGGCCGGTCGAGTTTCGGCGGCGCGACGCGGCGGCGTTGGCTGAATTCGCCGAAAAACGAGCGGACGAACTCGATTATTTGCGCTTTTTGCAACTCGTTTTCGACGTTCAATGGAACGAACTGCGCTCGTACTGCGCCGACCGCGACGTCGGTCTTTTCGGCGACGTTCCGATTTACGTCGGTAAAAACAGCGCCGACGTTTGGGCGTTCCGCGACCTCTTCCAAGTCGACCTCGAAGGGCGAACGATTCGCGAAGCGGGCGTCCCGGCGGATGACTTCAATCCGGAAGGGCAGCGTTGGAACTCGCCCCTTTACCGTTGGGAACGGCACCGCGAAACCGATTTCGATTGGTGGCGCCGCCGAATGAAGAAAACGCTTTCGCGCTTCGACCTCGTTCGTCTCGACCACTTTATCGGTTTTTACAATTTTTACAGTTTCCCCGGCGACGGCGTTCCGGAAGAAGTCGACGCGGCAAACGCCGACGCTTTCCCCCAAAGCCCAAAGTCGGCACAAAAACAAAATTTTGTTTCGCGTTTGATTAAAATTTTCGCAAAAAAATCAAGCAAAAATCAACACGACAACAAATATCGATTTCCAAAACAGAATATCGTCGACGGCGTCGCCTACGAAGACGGTTGGGAACCGGGCCCGCAAAAGGCTTTTTTCGACGCGATCTTCGCCGACTGCCCCCGCGAAGCGTTCGTCGCCGAGGATTTAGGGGTGATGAACGCCGGCGTTTGCGCTCTCCGCGACCGTTACCGCCTCCCGGGAATGCAAGTTTTTCAATTTTCGTTCGACGACGTGAAAATCGACGCTCAAACCGGAGTCGCGCCAAACCCGCTTGAAAATTGGTCGGAAAATTACGTCGCGTACACCGGCACGCACGACGCGGCGCCGATTCTCGGTTGGTTGGCCGACGTCGAAAAATACGGCGGCGACGCTTGGCCGTCCCTCGATTTCGCCGGAATCGTCGACGTTCTCGAGCGTTATCGACGTTCGGACGACGTTCCGGCGGCGATTCTCGACGGCGACGCCCCCGCCAAAAATTCGTCAAACTCGACGCAAAGCGCCGATTCCGTCCAACCTTCCAACTCGACGGTTCCGACGCTCGGCGTTTCGCTCCGTTGCGAGCCGTTGTCGGCGCAAATCGCGTCGCTTCGAACGGCGGCGTTGCGAGCGGTCGCGGAGTCTCCTTGTCGTTTGGCGATTTTCCCGATTCAGGACGTCCTCGGTCTTTCGAACGACGCCCGCGTCAACTTCCCCGGCGTCGAGGACGGCAACTGGACTTGGCGTTTCGCCGACGACGCGCTGACGCCGGAAACTCGCCGCGAACTGCGCAAATTAACGGAAGAGTCGGGGCGAATTTAACGCGTCGTCCCGTTTGAGCGTTTTCCAAATCGCCTCGTCTTCCTATTTTATCTAAATCTTGGAAGCGGGGCGTTTTGCTTGATTTTTCGCCTCTTTTTCCGCGTCGTTTCTTCTTTTTTTCTTGACTTGCCGCGTTCGGTCGGCGATAATAAACGTCGTTCTCGGCGCGGCGCGTCGTCCGTTTTTTCGCCGATTTTGCCAATATTAATTAATACGTTCTTCGAAGGAGCCGTTCGAAATGAAAAAATCGACGCTTTTCCTCGCGGCGCTCGCCGTCGCGGCCTCCGCGTTCGCCGCCGGGCGCGACGCGATTCTCGCCAAAGATTGGGGCGCGCCGCCGTCGTTCGCGGTCGTCAACCCGGTCGTTCGTTCGCCCCTTGCCGACGTCGTTTCACTCTCCGGCGAATGGGACTTCCTGCAAGACGCCCGGCGTTTCCGTTTAAGCGTCGGCGAAGGGATTTGGGGGTCGTTCCCGATGGATTGGTCGGGCGCGCGCAAAATCCAAGTTCCCGGGATTTGGGAGGTTCAAGGCGTCGGCGAGCCCGGCCCCGGCGTTACTTGGGACTGTCCTTGGGACTGCGGCGATTGGGACTTGAAACACGTTTACGTCGGCCCGGCGCTTTACCGCAAAACGGTCGAAATTCCGGAGCGTTGGGACGGCAAGCGCGTTTGGCTAAAAGTCGGCGGCGTTCGCTCGACGGCGCAAATTTGGGTGAACGGTCAACGCGCGGCGCAAGTCGACACGTACTGCGGCGCCCGCAAATTCGATATAACCCCGTTCGTCAAGCCGGGCGAAACGGCGGAAATCGTCGCGCAAGTTCGGAACGACGTCCCGTCCCGCGTCGGACTTTACGGCGTCAACCATCATTTCGGCGGCTTTTACCGCGACGTCGAGTTGGAAGCGACGCCGAGCGTTTACGTCGACGACGTTTGGGTTCGCGGCGATATCGAAAAGAAAACGGCGCAAATTCAAGTTTTCGTCAAAGAAATCGACGAAAACGGAAACGCCGTCCCGAAATTCGACGACGAACTTTCCCCCGGCGACCGCGAACTTCTCGCGCTCCGTCCGGTCGAACGTCCGAACGCCGCCGAGTTGACGAACGCCGACTCGAAACGCGGCGCCGGTTCGGTCGAGGTCGAAATCAAAACGCTCGACGGTCAAGTCGTCGGTCGCGGCTCCGCTCCCGGTTACTCCCGTTACCGCGCCGCCGACAAGAGTTGGCGCCCGGTCGTTTTGAACGTTAACATCGAAAATTGCGAACTTTGGACGCCGGAAACGCCGGTTCTTTACGTCGCCGACGTCGTCGTTAAGGACGCGACCGGCAAAGCCCTGCACGGTTGGTCGGAGCGGTTCGGCGTTCGCGAGCTGAAAGTCGTCGGCCGTCAATTTTATCTAAACGGCAAACCTTACTTTTTCCGAGGTTGCGGCGACCACAATTACGACCAAATCAACCTGATCGAGCCCGCCGACCGCGAGCGTTTCAAGGAGCATATGTCGATTTACAAGGAAGCCGGGTTCAATTACGCGCGCTTCCACACGCACTCCCCCTTCCCGGAATACTTCGAAGCGGCGGACGAAAAGGGGATGCTCCTCCAACCGGAACTCCCGTATTATCACGACGTTCCGACCGAGCCGTTCCCGTTCGATCCGAAGCGCGATCTTTACGAACTCTTCCGAACGAACCGCCGTTACGTCTCCTTCGCGACCTATTCTTTCGGGAACGAAGGCTACCTCGGCGCCCCGCTCGACCGCGAAATGGCGGCTTGGATTAAGCGTTACGACCCCGACCGTTTGACGATTCACCAAGACGGCGGCAAGAATCCGGACGGCTTGGCCGACTTCGCGACCGGCGGCAAAACCGGTTCGATTATCAATCCTTGGCCGGTCGGCGCGCACGACGATATCGAACGCCCGTTCGTCGCGCACGAATATTTGAATTTAGCGATCAAAATGGATCCGCGTTACGAGCCGCGTTTCACCGGGATTCGGCAGTCGCCGGTTAGCGTCGAAAAATGGACGCAAACGCTAAATAAACTCGGTTTAAACGTCGATTGGGGCGCCGCTTGCGTCGCCGCGTCGGAGCGGTTGCAAGGGATTTATCAAAAACGCGGACTCGAAGCGGCGCGTCTCGACCCGGCTTGCGACGGTTATCATTTTTGGTCGCTCGTCGACGCGTCGATTCCGCAAGGGGATTGCGTCGCGGCGCAAGGCTACCTGAATCCATTCTGGGAACCGCGCCCGAACGGCGTCGCTCCGCGCGATTTTTATCGCTTCAACGGCCCGACCGCGCTTCTGTTGACGACGAATCTCGACGCGCCGATTCTCGTCGCCGGAACCGCGTTCGACGCCGAGTTCCGAATTTCGCATTACGACGCGGCGCCGATTCCCGCCGGAACGCTCGACTGGAAATTGACGGCGAAAGACGACGCGAAAACGGTCGTCGCGTCCGGTTCCGTTCCGTTCGACGAAGTCGCCGCCGGGTTCGCCGGTCTCCTCGCGACGTCGAAAATCGAACTCGCCGCCGACGCCGTTTCGAAACCGGTCGCGCTCGAATTCTCCGTTTCGATTCGCGGAACGAAATTCGTCAACGCTTGGGATTATTGGCTTTTCCCGAAACGCGAAAAGCCGTCCCTTAAAGGCTTCGCCGTTTCCGACCTTTGGTTCGACGCGTTCGCGGCGATCTTCGACGACGTGAAACGGATTCCGGAACCGACCGGCGACGACGAAACCGCCGCGCAAGCCGACGACGGCGAAATCTGGATCGTCGCTCCGGACGAACCGGCGTTCTTCGACGCGGTCGCGGCGGGCCGCAAAGTTTTCGCCATTTCCCCCGCTTCCGAGACGCCGAACGTTTCGCTCGGTTGGTGGTCGATCGGAACGCAAATCGGAACGGCGTTCGCCGACTCCCCGGCCTTCGGCGACTTCCCGAACGCGCCTTGGATGGACGAGCTTTGGTTCCGTTTGATTCGCGTCGGCGCGCTTGATTTCCGTTCGAAACCGTTCTTCGGGACGTTCGAGCCGCTGGCGGTCGGCGAAGGGCGCGACTCCTATTACCTTTATTTGGCGCAAACCCGCGTCGGCGAGTCGAAAGTTCTCGGCTCGTTCGCGCTCGACCTGACGCAAGCCGACGCGCCGGAAGCGCTCGCCCTCCTCGACGCGCTTCTCGGATACGTCGCGAGTCCGGCGTTCGACCCGAAAACGAAAACCGCCGACGCGAACTTTACGACGTTCGCGGTTCCGGACGGCGTCGTTTGGGGCTACAACCGCGTCGCGAAAACGACGAAGCCGGACGAGCGGCATATCAACGCCTCTCCGTATTCCGACGCGGCACCGATGCGCGTTTGCCGTCAAGATTCGCTCGAAAACCGACTCGACTGGACGACGAAACCGCTCGACCGCTCGACGCTCGACCCGAACGGCTCGACGACGTTCGCTTTCGTCGGCGCGCTCGGCTATTGGTCGGAAGCGAAAACCGGCGGGTTTGAGTTCTTCGTCGACGACAAAGCGGTCGTTCGCTTCGATCTTCCCGACGACGAAAACGCCGCCGTCGGAACGACTTGCGATTGGAAAGACGCGAAAAGCGGCGCCGCGCTTTCGTTCGAGCTTCTCCGCGTCGAGCGTCCCGGCCCGGACTTTTTCGGCGTCTTTAAGCTGACCGTTCCGAACGCGCTCCTCCAAGGCGCAAACGCCGACGCGAAAACGGCGACGCTCTCCGTTCGGTCGCTCGGCAAGCAAAGTCGCCGCTGGTTCGGGTTGTTCGAGTATCGCGGAGTCGCCGTTAAATAACGCAAACCGTCTATTTTAACATTCAAAGCGCCCCAAAACGCGCAAGCCCTCCGTTCGACACCTGAAAACGGCGTTCGAACGGAGGGCTATTTCGTTAAAAATGGGGACGACGCGGAAAGAGGCCCCGAAAATTTTGCCGACGCGGTTAGTTTTTTAGCGAAAGCGGTCGAGCCCCTATTTGGGTGTAACCGCGCTTTCCCGCCTTTACGAATCCGCCTATTTCACTAATCCCCGTCTTTACAAATCCGCTTATTCCCCCTCTTTTCCCCCCATTCTCTCTGTTTTAACGCGCGATTTACCGCAACCGGTTCCGTTGAAAGCGCGTCGCCGCGCAGCCCGCTCATTTTTTTCCAATTTATCGTCTCACAAGAAAAAAAAGAAAGTCGCCTTTCGACGACCTTCTTTTTCAAACGCGAATCGACATTTTCAACATTTTTCGTTTTTAAAACGCGTTGTTGATTTTACGTCAGATTCGCGAACGTTCGCAGGAACGAAAACTACTTTTCGGCGGCCATGCGGAACGGTTTTTGCGCGACGCGTTTGACGACGGCGTCGCAACGGAGGCATTGGGTGCAAACGCGCATCGTTTTCGAACCGCCGTTCGG
>JAZQAP010000708.1:0-8659 GCA_045545275.1 Thermoguttaceae bacterium
AGCCAACGCGCCTCGACCGCCGCTTGACGGCGCCGCCCGTCCGCCAGTTCGAGCGTCGTTTCCGCCAACCGCCGGAGAAGCGTTATCGGAAACTCGTTCCGCGACGTGCCGACCGCCTCCGCCAACCGCCGAAAGAGGTCGCCCGGCTTAACGCGTTCGAGCGGTTCGAGCCCCGCCGCCGTTCGCGTTTCGTTCGTTTGACGAAGCGTTTCGTCGGTCGCGAACGCCGCCGTCAAGACAAGCCGCGCCGCCTCGACGAGCGACTCGTCGACGACGCCTTCGCCCTCCCCTTCGTTCGCGGTCGCCTCCCAATCGGTTTGCGTTCCGCCGCGAGCGTCGAACTGGAGCGCCCAGCGCGACGCCCGCGTTCGACGCCCGTTTTTTCCCGCCGAAGCGCCGTTCCTTTCCGCCGATTCTTTCCCATTTTCCGCCGCTTCCGCCGTTATTTCTGTTTTTTCCGGCAAAACTTCCTGCAGAAACAGCTCGATCGTTCCGATTTCGGTCGGACGGGCGACGAGCCGCGCGCGAATCGTTTTCGCGTCTTTTTTCGCTTGCGACCGCGTTTTGAGGGCGGTGCAAATCGGCGCCAACTCGCGAATTTCGTTCGGGTCGATCTCGATCAAATCGCCGGGCGCGTCGGTCGTTCGAACGCTCGAAACGAAAATCGGGAACGAAACGGGCCGGTCGACCGCCAACTCGAACGTTTTCGGGAGCGTTACCTCGTCCCCCGGTTCCGCTCGCGCCGGAAGCAGACAAACCGCCTTCGCCGCTTCCCCCGCCTTGCCGTTTCCTCCCGTCTTACCCGGTTTGCCCGTTTCGCCCGTTTTCTCGTCCGTCGCGACGCCGACGTAATACGTCCGAGCCAACGACGCGCCGATTCGGGTTCCGAGGCCGCGTCGGACGAGCCCGTAATAAGCCGCGCCCTTCGCGACCGCCCAATACAAGTTTTCGTTTTGCAAGACCTTAGGACGCCAGCCCGTTTCCGCGCCGCCAAACCAGTCGACCAACGAATCGACGATTCGCGCCCGCAACGTCGGCGACTCGAACGCTCCGCCGTTGAACAGAACGACGTCCGGACGCGCCCGGTCGACGCTCGCCCCATTTTCGCCGACCGCTCCAATTTCGCCGTTTTTCCCAGTTTCGCGCCCCGCCGAACCGTCGAAAATCCCGGAGCGTTCGAGTTCGAGCCCGGCGTCGCGCCGCGTCGTCAAGAAATTCGCCAAATACTTGGTGATCGCCGGATCGGGCGCGTAAGGAAGCGAAATTTCCCGAACGCCGACGCGCCGTCGAACCGGCGCCGCGTCGAGCGGAACCCGCGGAAAGAAGCCGTCGAGCAAAATTTTCTCGACGTCGGCCCGCTCGACCTCGACCGAGAGTCCGCCGCCGACCAATTTCGCGCCGCTCCCCGGCAAAACGACCCGCCGACTCTTTCTATTTTGCGCGTCTTCGCTATTTTCCGCGTTCGCGCTCAAGAAAAACTCCTTCGTTTCGCGACATTCCCGCAACAAAACGGCGCGTTCGCGAGCGGAAAGGGGAGACGACCGCTTCTCGGCGAACTTTCGCTCAAGAAAATGGAAAAGCGCGAGGTCGAGGTTGTCGCCGCCGAGAATCAAGTGATCGCCGACCGCGACGCGATAAAACCGGACGCCGCCGCTCCCCCCCTTTTCTCTATTCTTCCCATTTTCGCTTTTATTTCCCTTTTCGCCCGCCGCGTCGTTTCGGTCGAGCGCGTAAATCAAAGCGAAGTCGGTCGTACCGCCGCCGACGTCGCAAACCAAAATCTTTTCGCCCGGTTTGACGAACGCCGTCCAATCGTTTTCGCGCCCTTCGAGCCAAGCGTAAAACGCCGCTTGCGGTTCCTCGACGAGCGCGAGCCGCGGAATCCCCGCCAACTTCGCCGCTCGAATCGTCAATTCGCGCGCCGTTTCGTCGAACGACGCCGGAATCGTCAAGACGACGTCCTGCGTTTCGAGCGGAAATTCCGGAAAACGAGCGTTCCAAGCGTCGCGAATCCGCCGCAAAAAGAACGAGCTAATCTCGACCGGCGACCAACGGAGCGCGCCCGCCTCCGCGTCGGTCGACCAAGGCAAAATCTTCGCCGTTCGGTCGACGCCCGTATGACAAAGCCAAGATTTCGCCGAGGAAACGAACGAATCGGGCTCCGCCGCCCCAAAATCGCGAGCGAACGCCCCGACGACGCCGATTTTCCCGTCTTTCGGCGGCTTTTTCGTCGAGAAATCGCGCCGCTCCGGGTTCGTCGGCTCCGTCGGCGCGTCGGCCGAACGGCAAAAAAAGGACGGAAGCGTCGACCGCTCCTCCAAAACGCCGACCGCGACCGCCTGCGGAATCGGCAAAATCTCAAGCGAACGCTCCGCCGCGTCAAGATCGACGTAAGAAACGGCGGAATTCGTCGTTCCCAAATCGATTCCGACGACAAAACGAACGCGCGCCGCGTCCTCCGAGAAAGAACGAGAAAAAGAATCGCCTTGCACCGACTTCCCCTTAAATATATATACGACAAAAATAACACGCGAGGAAAATAAACGACGCTCGACCGCGCCGCTCTTTATACGTTATATCATAAATGATTTTAAAAAAAGGAAAAGCGGTCGCGAAAAAACGTCGTGAAAACGTCTTGCGGAAAAGCCGCTCGAAGCGAAAAACAACGCTCGGAAAAAAAATGTAGAAAAAAATAAAAAAGCCCCTTGTCAAATTCTGAAAGTCGGTTATCATTAACGCATCGTTAGGGGGTTAAGCAAAAGCCAAAAGCAATCGCTCCCCAAAACGAAACTTGAAAAAAAGTTTTAAAAAGTCGCTTGACAAAAAACTTTTACAAGTTAAAATAAAATCGTCGCGCTTGCCGAGATGACCCTTAAAAAATAACTTCTCGCTAGCGTAGCTCAATTGGCAGAGCAGTTGATTTGTAATCAACAGGTTAGGGGTTCGATTCCCCTCGCTAGCTCTCAAAGAGCCGACAAAATAAAGGACGTGAAAAATCGTCAAAAATAAAGGGGGTTTTCCCGAGTGGTCAAAGGGGGCAGACTGTAAATCTGTTAGCATCGCTTTCGGAGGTTCGAATCCTTCAACCCCCACTTTATTTTAAGCGCTAGTTTGCTTGGCAAACAAAGCGACGGCGTAAAAAAGCCGGTAGTAGTCGTTGGACTTGCCGGTTTTTTTGTCGCAAAGTTTGCGGGTGTAGCTCAATGGTAGAGCAACAGCCTTCCAAGCTGATAACGAGGGTTCGATTCCCTTCACCCGCTTAACGATTTCTTTGCCGTTATTCGCGGCGGAAGGCGTAAAGCGACGTAAAGACGAGTCAATCCGTCTAAGCGCGAGATAGCCCCGAACGGGTCCTGCATCGCTGCCGTAGCTCAGTCGGTAGAGCGCGTCCTTGGTAAGGACGAGGTCATGAGTTCAAATCTCATCGGCAGCTTTTTTCTTAGGGCTTGCGAGGGGTATCGTTTTAATAACACCGTTTAACACTTCGTTCCTAATTATAGGGAGAATTCGCATGGCGAAGGAAACTTTCCAACGAACTAAGCCGCACGTTAACGTCGGCACGATCGGTCACATCGACCATGGTAAAACCACGTTGACGAGCGCCATTTTGGCTGTTCAAGCGGCGAAAGGCCTTGCCCAAGTCAAATCCTACGCCGATATCGCGAAGGGCGGCACCGTCCGCGACGCTACCAAAACCGTTACGATCGCCGTCGCGCACGTCGAATACGAAACGGAAAAACGTCACTACGCTCACATCGACTGCCCGGGCCACGCGGACTTCATCAAAAACATGATCACCGGCGCGGCGCAAATGGACGGCGCTATCCTCGTCGTCTCGGCTGTCGACGGCCCGATGCCGCAAACCGCCGAACACGTTCTCTTGGCTCGCCAAGTTAACGTTCCGAAGCTCGTCGTCTTCATGAACAAGTGCGACCTCGTTCCGGACGAAGAACTCCTCGAACTCGTCGAGCTCGAAATTCGCGAACTCCTTTCGAAGCACGACTTCGACGGCGACAACTGCACGGTCATCCGCGGCGCGGCTCTCCCGGCCCAACAAAATCCGGCCGATCCGGAAGCTTCGAAGTGCATCACCGAACTCATGGACGCTATCGACGCCGACATTCCGGAACCGGAACGCGACATCGACAAACCGTTCCTCATGGCGGTTGAAGATGTCTTCTCGATCGAAGGTCGCGGCACGGTCGCCACCGGTCGTATCGAACGCGGTATCGTCAAAGTCAGCGACGAAGTTGAAATCGTCGGTTTGTCGGACGAATCCCGCAAGACGGTTTGCACGGGCGTTGAAATGTTCAAGAAGTCGCTCGATCAAGGTCAAGCCGGCGACAACGTCGGTCTCCTTCTCCGCGGCGTCAAACGCGAAGAAATTCAACGCGGTCAATGCTTGGCCAAGCCGGGCTCCATCACCCCGCACATCGAATTCGAAGCCGACGTTTACGTCCTGTCGAAGGAAGAAGGCGGTCGTTCGACCCCGTTCATGAGCGGTTACCGTCCGCAATTCTACTTCCGCACGACCGACGTTACCGGTACGATCAATCTTCCGGAAGACGTTAAGATGTGCATGCCGGGCGACCACGTCAAGATGAAGGTTGAACTCATCAGCCCGATCGCGATCGAACAAAACGTTCGTTTCGCTATCCGCGAAGGCGGTCGCACCGTCGGTTCCGGCGTTGTTACGACCATCACCCGCTAATTGCGGTAAAATTTAGAACTCTTTCGCCGTAAGTTTCGGCTTGCGGCGAAAAGGTTCGCGCGAACGACGGTTTGCGTTAGGGGAGTAGCTCAATTGGCAGAGCACCGGTCTCCAAAACCGACGGTTGGGAGTTCGAATCCCCCCTCCCCTGCTTTCTATTAGTGTGAACGCGCTCGTCCTTCGATATTATATTATATCGTTGCGAGCGCTTTTTTTTTGAACTCGACTCGGTTGTTTTCTCGACCGTTTTGCGATAATCGCGCCGCGAGGGGCCAATGTTTTCCCAATTGATGAAAGAACTTGTTTCGACCAACAACTATAAAAGTTCGCAAGGTCGCGTCGCGCGCCGTATGACGTTTATCGGTTTGTCGCTCGTTTTTATTTGGGGCGGTTTTAGCCTTTACAACGCGCACTACTTCGCGCCGGATCCGGTGGAAGTCGTCGCGACTGAAAACGCGACCGAATCGACCGAACCCGTCGCCGCCGAAGCGTCGACCGCCGAAACGGAAACGGTTTCCGACCAAAAGACGGAAGTCGTTAACAAAGCGGACGTCGGTTCCGCCGTCGCCGGTCTTCTTGTCGCCGTCCTAGGCGTTTGGGTTTCGTTCCGCGTTATCAACTTCCCGCCCTTCGCGGACTTCCTTGTTTCCGTCGAAGCGGAAATGTCGAAAGTGTCGTGGCCGTCGAAGCGCGATCTTTTCGCGAACACGAAAGTCGTTCTTATTTTTATGGCGTTGTTTACGGCGTTAATTTTCGTTTACGACTCCATTTTCAAAACGGTTTTCAGTTTGTTTGGTTGACGCTCTAACCGTTTATCGTAACGCGCGTTTATAACGGAAATGAGGAAGAATCGATGAATTCGGAAGCGGAAAATAACGTCGAAAATCTCGAAAACCAAACGTTCGAAGAAGCGCCCAAGCCGGAATGGTATATCCTTAAGGTTCAAGTCAACCGCGAAGACACGGTGAAAAAGACCTTAGATCGTCGGATTAAGCTCGCCGGTCTCGACGAATATTTCGAACAAACGCTCGTTCCGACCGAAACGGTCGTCGAGATGAAAAACGGCAAACGCCGCGAAATGAAACGCAAACTTTATCCGGGTTATCTGTTGGCCAAGATGATCTTGAACGACGAAACTTGGTTCTTGGTTCGCGAAACGTCCGGCGTCGGCGACTTCACCGGCGCGGGCGGCAAGCCGCTTCCGATGACGCAAAAAGACGTCGATCGTCTGCTTCGCGCCGAAACGGCGGCGGACGAAAAACAACCGAAATTGGAAATTCCGTACCGTATCGGCGATCGCGTTAAGATCAACGACGGCACGTTTAAAGATATTGAGGGGGAGGTAAACAAGATCGACGAACTCGCCGGTCGCGTTACCGTTATTATCTCGATCTTTTCCAGGAGCACGCCCGTCGAGCTCGAATACTGGCAGGTCGAAAAGGTAGAAGTCTGAAACGTCGCGCTGAAAAGAACCGACTCCCTAACAAGTTCTTTTCGTTTGCCTCGCGTTCGTTTTACAAAACGTCGTTTGGCAAATAGCGTAGTTTGAGACGCAAACAATTCTGAAGGATTAACAATGGCTAAACAATTACAAGCAGTCGTGAAATTCCATGCCGCCGGAGGTAAGGCGACCGCAGCACCCCCTGTCGGTACCGCCCTCGGTAAGTATGGTTTGAACCTCGGTCAGTTTGTTAAAGAATTCAACGACCGCACGAAAGACGCGGACGGGATGCGCATCCCGGTCGTCGTCAAAGTTTACAACGATCGTTCCTACGAGCTGGAAACGAAAAGCCCGCACTCCGTCGACTTGATCAAAAAAGCCGCCGGTATCGACAAAGGTTCGCAGCGCGTTCCGAAGGAAAAAGTCGGTTCCGTTACCGTCGCGCAACTTGAAGATATTGTCAAAGCGAAGCAAAAAGACCTGAACGCTCGCGAAGTTGCGAACGCCGTTCGCATTCTCGCCGGCACCGCTCGCAGCATGGGCGTCGACGTCGTCGACTGAGCCTGAATTTGCGGTCGTCGGAAGTTTTTCCCGCCGTTAAGGCAAAATTTCTCCAAAGACCGCGCGACAATATTTTAAGCAACCAAAACAACCTAAAAAAAGATTGATATAATAATGGGTAAAGTTTCTAAGCGCATGAAAGCTATGGAAGCGATGCTTCCGGCGACGAAAACCCCGATGCCGTTGGCCGACGCCGTCGAATTGTTGAAAAAATTCAACACGACGAAGTTCGATCAATCGGTCGAAATTTCGATGCGTCTCGGCGTCGATCCGAAGCAAAACGATCAAATCGTTCGCGGTTCCGTCGTTCTTCCGAACGGTCTTGGCAAAACCCTCCGCGTCCTCGTCTTCGCGAAAAACGCGAAAGCCGACGAAGCGACCGCGGCCGGCGCCGATTACGTCGGCGGCCCGGAATTGGCCGAAAAAATTAAAGAAGGTTGGTTCGATTTCGACGTCTGTATCGCGACCCCGGATATGATGGGCGTCGTCGGTTCGCTCGGTCGCGTTCTCGGTCCGCGCGGTTTGATGCCGAGCCCGAAAGCCGGCACGGTTACGATGGACGTTGAAAAAACGGTTAAGGAATATAAAGCCGGTAAGGTTGAGTTCCGCAACGACAAGGGCGGCATCGTCCACGGCGTCGTCGGCAAACTTAGCTTTGACGCCGATAAATTGGCGGAAAATATCCAAGCGTTCATTAATTACGTCGTCTCCCTGAAACCGGCCGCGGTTAAGGGCGTCTACGTGAAATCGATCGCTATCTCCGCGACGATGAGCCCGGCCGTTCGCGTCGTTACGCAATGAGCCCGACTCGGTAACTATTCCTTCACCGCCATTTAACGAATACCAATACTATGAGCAAGTTTGTTAAAAATATTATTACCGAAGAATTGAAAAAGCGCTTGGCGGGCGTCGAAAACGCTCTCCTCGTCAATATCGTCGGTATGGAAGTCAACGACAGCAACCGTCTTCGCGCCGCGTTGGCCGCGAAAGACATTCGCGTTATGGTCGTTAAAAACAGCTTGGCCGCTCGCGCTACCGAAGGCACCTCGCTGAATCCCGCTTTCCAAAACTTGACCGGTTCCACCGCCGTCTGCTACGGCGCGACCGACATCGTCGCTCTCGCGAAGGAACTCGTTAAAGTTTCGAAAGACAAGCAATTCGCGAAACTCGCCCTTCTCGGCGGCGTTCTCGACGGCGAAGCGTTCGCCGCGGACAAAGTCGTCGAAATCAGCAAGTGGCCCAACCGCGAAGAACAAATCGCGATCCTCGTCGGCCAAATCGTCGGCGTCGGTTCCAAACTCTCGTCCCAACTCTTGTCCGGCGGCGCGAACCTCGCCAGCCAAATCAAGCAACTTGCGGATAAAGAGGAAGGCGCCGAAGAAACGGCCGCCGAGTGAGCAAAATTTAATTTTGAACGCGTCGCCCCCCTTGACGAAGCGACGCGTTCTGTTAAATTTATATAAAACGCATATCGACGTCGCTCCCGCGACGATTAACTCGAATATATTTTTTCATTGCGCTCGAATCGACGACCGCGCCCCGCGCGTTTTGGTTTCGCACGGTTCGCCGCGGAAGACTCGGCGCAAACCTCAGAAAGGAAATTGAACAATGTCCGAACAAGTCGAACGCGAATTCGCCGCTGAAATCAAAGAAATGGGCGACAAAATCATGGGTCTGACGCTCAAAGAAGCGAAAGAACTCAGCGATTACCTGAAAGACGTCTACGGCGTCGAACCGGCCGCCGGCGGCGCGGTCATGGTCGCCGGTCCGGCTGCGGGCGACGCCGCTCCGGCCGCGGAAGAAAAAACCGAATTCGACGTCGTTCTCGAAGACTTCGGCGCCAACAAGATCAACGTCATCAAAGTCGTCCGCACCGCCACCGGCGCTTCCCTCGGCGACGCGAAATCGATGGTCGAATCCGCTCCGAAAGCGATCAAAACCGGTCT
>JAZQAP010000709.1:0-2655 GCA_045545275.1 Thermoguttaceae bacterium
CGGAACTTTCGGCGTATTTTGCCTAACTTGCGCGGTTTACTTCATTTCGGCGAGGAAACTTTCGAGTTCCTCGACGCTCGTAACGTTCGAACGAACAACTTTGCCGGTTTTGTCGATCAAAACGATCCAAGGCGCGTTTTGAATCCCAAGCGCGGTCGCCAACGCGCCGTCGAGCCCGGCGGGGTCGCAGACGTTTTTCCAAGGCAGTCCGGCGACGATTTCTTTGTAGAACGCGTTTTGTTCTTCGGCGGTCGCTTCCGGATTCGGCGTCGCGTCGAGGTTGGCGCCGACGACGTTGAGCGTTCCGCCCGCCGCGAGACGTTTCATCGCGTCGACGCTCGTCGGTTCCCAACTCGCCCAGCAGAAGATAACGGTCGGCTTCCCTTTGAGCGCGGCGAGGTCGCAAACGCCTCCGCCGAAGTAACGGGCCGCCGGGAGTTTCAGTTCGCCGCCCTCCGCTTGGAGTCGAGCGAGCGCGCCCGCGGCTTTTTTACCGAGTTGCGATTCCGGGAAGTTTTGCGCGACCTGCGAGTAATAACTCGCGGCGGCGTCGTTTTCGACCATATACTCGTTGTTCATCGCGAGACTGAGCGTCGCTTCGGCGCCGGCGGTCGTCGTCGCGTATTCTTCGACGAACGTATGAAGGTCTTCGGCGTATTTTTCTTGCGCGAGCGCAAGGTCGGAGTCTTTCGGACGCGGCGTCGCTTGGGCGACCGCGTAATAGTCGGCGGTGATTTGGCGATAACGGACGTGCGCTTTCAGCTCCGCGTTCGACGAATCTTTGTAAACGTCGGTCAACGCGGCGAGTTTCTCCGCGCCCGCCGGATAAAGGCCGGTTTGGACGCCGCTAAACGCCAAGTCGGCGGCTTGCGAAACGAGGCTCGTTTCTTCGGTCGGGTTTTGCGCCGCGACGGTCAAAAGGAGGTTGAACGTTTTTTCGCAAAGGGCCGGATATTCGGTCGGCGACGCGGCTTCGAGCGCTTGATAAGCGGCGGTCAACTCGGCGCCGATTTCGGCGTTGCCGCTCGCGTCCGTTCCGGCGACGGCGGCGCCTTCGGCCGGGAAGAAGACGGAGGACGCGGAAACGACGCCGGTCGCTTCGCCGAACGCTTCGCCGCTCGGGAGACCGACGATTTTCCAAACGTCGCCGACTTTCACCAAGTCGCCGACGTAAAGTTGTTGGCTTTGCGCCGCGTCGTCGCCTTTAACGACGACGACGTTCGCGTTGTAATAAACGGTCAAGTCTTTTGCGAGCCCGTCTTGCCCGGCGGGAATCGTCGCCGGTCGGTTGCCGTTGAACGCGCCCCAACGAACGTCGGCGGGCAGTTTCAACGCGGCGGCGAGTTTCGCGAATCCGTCGGCGTCGGCGGCGGCGATTTGACGTTCGAGTTCTTGCGCGACCGAACCGCCGAGCCCGAGCGTTTCCAAGTCGGCGGAGGTTAACGCGACGCGTTGGAAGCGGTCGAAGTCGTTCGTCGCGAGCGCGGCGACGATTTCGGCGGTCGCTTCTTCCGGCGAGATCGAAATCCAAGCGCGGATTTTTTTCGTTTTCGCGTCGATTTGACCGCGGCGGCTTCCTCCGGCGTTGAGCCAACGCGCTTCCTTGCCGAGAACGTCGCGATAAACTTCGCGCCCGTCGCGGAAGAAGCGGATTTGTTCGACCGTCGCTTTCGCGCCTTCTTTCGGCGGCGGAGCGCACCAAACGCGAAGCGGCGTCGTTCCGTCCGGCGCGTAAAGGCAAACGCCTTGATAACCGCCTTCTTTGAACGCTTTCACTTGGCAGTTCGGCGTTTCTTCCGCCGTCGGGTCGTCGACTTCGACGTCGGCTTGCGTCGGGCGTTGTTTCAAAATTTGTTCCGGTTTGTATTGGCCGAACGCCGTCGACGAAACGACGAGAAGGCCGAGCGCGACCGCGAGACCGGCGCCGCGCGACAGACGTTCGAGAGGACGTTGAGCGAGTCGCATTGACTTAATCTCCTTGTATCGAGCGGAGACGCGACCGCGTTCGCGCGGTCGACGTCGCAAAAATTTTCAGGCGGGGCGCGTCGAACGGATCGACGCGCTTTGAGAGCGTTGAGAACGACGGTTCGCGTTAAAACGGCGAAACGGCGTAAAACGGAACGTCGTTAACGAGCGTTGGTCGGATTTGGACGGACTTGACCGAAGGTTCGCGGGCGACCGGTCGCGCGTTCTTCGACGACCGGCGTCGCGTCGACGATCGGTTTCGGTTGCGTCGAACGGACGTTCGGAATATCCGGGACGACGGCGGTTTGCGTCGGTTGCGGATAACGGGCGCTTTGACGGATTTGCGTCGAACGCGGAGCGACGGAGGCTTGGCGAATCGGCGCGTTTTGCGTCGTTTGAATCGACGCGGAAACTTGGCGAATCGGCGAAGCGTTTAAAGCGACCGGAGCGACCGGACGAGCGGCGTATTCGCCTTGGAACCGGACGTCGCGGGGCGCGGGAAGGGGTTGCGCCGTCGCGAAATCGGGGGTTTGGCGCGTATTTCCGACAAGCGCGCGAACGTCGAGGCCGCCGAACGCGAAGGACGGGCGGCGATATTGCGGCGCTTGCGGACGGGGCGCGAACGAGACGCTTCCGCGTTGAACCGCTTCGCGAGGCAGCGTTTCCGGCGCGGCGTTCGACGAAGCGGGG
>JAZQAP010000710.1:0-4731 GCA_045545275.1 Thermoguttaceae bacterium
ACCGCGTCGCGCCCCGCGTTCCGACGATCGCGATCGCCGCTCGATCTTCCGGCGCGAACGAGCCGCGAACGTAAAGCAAACGCGGCGGATTGTCGATTTCCCGCAGTCGCGCCGGGTATCGAGCGTCCCGAAACGCGACGATTTCAATCCCGTTTTCTTCGCAGAATCGAATCAACGCCTCGACGTCGCAGGCCTCCCGAGCTTGCGAAATTTTTCGCGCCAACGTCGGGCCGACCTTTTCGACCCGTTCCAAATCGCGCCGCGACGCCCGCAAAACTTCGCTAGCCGACCCAAAGTAAGCGAGCAATCGCTCCGCGGTCAACGGGCCGACGCCGTCGACGGTCGAAAGAAGAATATCGTCGACAAGTTCGTTCGGCGTCCAAATCCGCGCCGGTTCTTCCGACGCGTCGTCCGCAAAATCGTCCGAGTTTTCCTTCGCTGCCGTCGACTCCGCCTCGTTCGCCGTTCTTATCTCGTTTACCGTTTCGATTCTATTTGCCAATTCGGTCGATTTTACCGCGACTTCGGAAACGCTTTCCGTTCCCGTTTCGTCCATTTTCCCCAAAGCGCTCGAACGCTCCGATTTCGCGAAATCCTCCGATTCGCCGACGTTCGCCGGTTTCCCCAAAACGCCCGAACCGCTTAAAACGCCGACTTTCTTCGCCTCGTCTAAAGCGCCCGGTTTATCGTCTTTAGCCAAGAACGTGAAATCGCAACGTCCGCTCAACGCGCCGACTTCCGCCGACGCGTCGTCTTCCGTTTCGTCGATTTCTTCTTCGTCGAGGTTTTTTCCCCAAGAAAACGCCGCGTTTTCGTCGAATAACGAATCGGCGTCGCTATTTTTACCGCTAGAATAACGAGAACGTCCGCGTTTCATCGTTTTTTTCCTCGACGCGCCGCCAAGAACGCGGCGCTATTTTCCTTCGGCGTCTCGCCCGACGCGGCGAGCGGCTCGGTTCGCGTCAAACGAACTCGGGTCGACGGTCGCTCAATTGTTGTTGCAGACGGTTGACGATGGCGCTGTGCATTTGACTAACGCGACTTTCGCTCAAATCGAGCGTCGCGCCGACTTCCTTCATCGTCATTTCCTCATAATAATAGAGAATGATGATCATACGCTCGTTGCGGCTGAGCCCCTTCGTAACGAGGCGCATCACGTCCGACTTTTGAATCCGGCTCGTCGGGTCTTCGCCGCGAGCGTCTTCGACCAAGTCGATTTCGCTGACGTCTTTCGAGCCGTCCGTTTCGAACCATTTCTTGTTCAAACTGACGAGGTTGACGGCGTTCGCGTCGTTAAGGACGCGGTCGAGTTCCGCTTTGCTCATCTTAAGGTGTTTCGCCAACTCTTCTTGCGTCGGGAGACGCCCCAAGCGGTCGGAGAGTTCCTTGTTCGCTTCGGACAACTTGCGCGCTCGGGAACGCACCAAACGGGGCACCCAGTCCATATTGCGGAGTTCGTCGAGCATCGCGCCGCGGATGCGCGGGACGCAATACGTCTCGAACTTAACGCCGCGCGCCGGGTCGAACGCGTCGATCGCGTCCATCAGCCCGAAAATACCGGACGAAACCAAGTCGTCTAGGTCGACCTCGTCCGGGAGGCGAGACCAAACGCGTTCGCCGTGATAACGCACGAGCGGCAAATACTGTTCGATCAACGCGTTGCGAAGCGTTTGATTCGAACGATCTTCGATAAAGTTTTGCCACAAACGGGCGACGTCTTCGGCAAGAGACTGCGTCGCGACCATAAAATCCTCCCTGATTTTTCCAGTCCAACCAACAACAAGCAAAAGTTAACGCGTTGAAACGTCGCCGATTCGTTCGTTATTCAACGAAGCGTCGTTTCGTCGTTTTTTCAATCCGACGCGATTTTTCGACTTAATGTCGTTAAATCGAGCCGTTTTTCAATGGAAAAAAGAACGCCGATCGAACGCGACCGCAAGTCGCGCTTCTCCGACGACGCCGATTTCTCCGCGTTGGAGCCGACGCGCCGCCTCGACGGAACCGTTCGCCGTTCGAAGAAATTCCGCGTCCTTGCGATCTTCTTCCAAAGCGTCGTTCCCGTCGCGTACCGCCGCCGACCGTCGCGACGCTCAAAACAACGCAAGAAAACCTTATCCGTCTTCGCTAAAACGCCTATTTTAACGAAACAAGCCGCAAAAAAACCGGCGCCGAAGCGTTTTCTTACTCCGCTTTGCGCGACGCGACGCCGCGAACGTTCGGGCGTTTTGTCGTCGACCGTTCGTCCCCGGCGTTGGGCGCGTCTCGTTGAAACGCCGACGCGCGCTTATCCCAATCGCTTTCCCGACTTCCTTGTCTCTCTCGGGACGAACCTTAACAACGCGTTTTTTCACCGCTCGCGCCGAACGTTTCGCGTCCGCCGCCGCTTTATTTTTGAAAAAACGCGCTCCGAGCGCAACGATTTCGACGATCGCCAACCCCTTGCCGAGAAAGCGTTTATCCTTCAACGCTTTTCCGTTCCGGCGCGGCGGCGCAAGCGATTTTACTTTCAAAATCGTTCCAAACCTCGATACTACTTTTATCGGCTTAATCGAGTAAATTTTTTAAGAAAAGAACAATATTTTTAAAAAGAATCGCAAGAAAACCGCTCGACGCGCCGCAACTAACGCTAATATTGCAACAAAAACGATTTATTGCCGAGAGACGTAGAATCGCGAGTAATTTAATCGACCGTTAAAAGAAAAAAACGCCTTTCGACGTTTTTTTGTTTGAATTTCGTCAAGGAACGACGACGCGAACGGTCGCTCTATAGAGAATCGGCGAAGCGTTTTCCGTTTCGACGTCGTTTGCGACCGGTCGGCAAGGCTCCGGCGCCGTCGACGTTTCCGCCGGCCAAATTTGCTTAATCAAACGCGGTTCGTCGACGTATCGCAGAATCTTGCGCCAACCGCTCGGCGACGAAGCGTCCGGTCGCGTTTCGACGATCGCGCGCCGCCGAACGCCTTCGACGAAGCGATAATAATACGTCTTTCCGTCGGTTCCGACGAACGTTCCGGAATCGCCGACGCGGGGCCCGACGCTCTTTTTATCGCCGCCGGTTTCCGTCCGGACGCTCGAAACGGTTTCCGAACGCTTCAAGAGCGGAATCGGCGGCGCGTCGCTCGGGTCGTAAGGGGGCAAATACGTCGTCCGAGCGCTCGGCGCGCCCCAAAGACAAGACTCGTCCGCCGCCGCGCAAAACGCCGAAAAAGAGAACGTCGCGCCGACCGCTAAAAACGCGCCGCAAATTCGCCCGCGACCGTTCATTCCGTCGCCGCGTCTTCGAACGTTTCGGAGTTTTCGCCGATTTCAAGCGACTCGGTTTGTTCCGAAGTTTCGCCGATTTCCTCGTCGACGCTTTCCGACGAAAGCGCAACCTCGGTTTCCCCAAGACGCGATTCCGCGCGGTCGACCGCGACCGGAAAATCGCCCGACTTCGATAAAACGCCCAACTCGCGTCCCAGCAAAAAAGCGCCGCCGGCTAACGCCGCCAAGAAAACTAAAGTCGCCGTCCAAGAAAACGCCGAACGCGTTCCCTTAGCCTTGCGCGTCTTCCACACGGTCGAACAGAAACCGCATTTCATTTTTCGTCGCGGAATATAACGTTTATACAGACGTCCGCAACGAGGACACACGTAGTAGAATTTACGCATTCCGTTGATCCCGCCCCGTTTTTTTCCCAGTTTCTCTCATTAAAAAAACTGACGTTTTATAACAATCGCGTAAGTCGTTTTATTTTATATCGACAAAAATTTTCGTCAACCGCGTCGCTCAAACTTTTTTTAGTTTGCCGCAAAATCGGACGGCGCTATCCGCGCAATCGCTACAAACCTATCTTCGCGTTCGTTTACGTCCTTAATTTGATTCGGCCAAAAAACGCTCGGCGTCGAGCGCGGCGCAAGCTCCGGACGCGGCGGCGACGACCGCTTGACGGTACCGCTCGTCGGCGACGTCCCCGGCGACGAAAACGCCTTCGACGCTCGTCTCGGTTCGGAACGGAACGGTTCGTTTAACGAAACCGTTTTCCGTCAGCTCGAGTTGACCGCCCAAAAACGCGACGTTCGGGCGCCGACCGATCGCGACGAAAACGCCGGAGGCCTCCAATTCTAGCGTCGGTTCGCCGACGACGCTCGCCAAGCGAACGCCGGTAACGCCCGCTTCGTCCGTTCCCAAAATCTCCTCCGGAACGCGATTCCAAACGAACTCGATTTTCGGGTTCTCCTCCGCTCGCCGCGCTAAAATCTTCGACGCTCGCAACGCGTCGCGCCGGTGAACGAGGTAAACTTTGCTCGCGAACTTCGCCAAATATTCGGCGTCCTCGACCGCGGAGTCGCCCCCGCCGACGACGACGATCGGTCGATTCCGGAAACGCGGAAGCGCTCCGTCGCAAACGGCGCAAGAGCCGACGCCCTTATTTCTAAAGCGCGTCTCCGACGGCAAGCCGAGCCAACGCGCCGACGCCCCGGTCGCGACGATTACCGACCGCGCCCAAACGGTCTCGCCGTCCGAGCCGGTCAGTCGGAACGGGCGATGCGAAAAATCGACCGAAACGACGTCCTCCGAAACGATTCGCGCGCCGAAATTCTCCGCCTGCCGACGCGTCAACTCGACCAACGCCGGGCCGAAAATCGCGCGACGGGCGCCCGGTTCGAGCGCCCCCGGAGGCAAGTACGCCGACCGCTCGTCGCCGAGCGCGCTCGTCAGGTACGTCGCCAAGTCGCCCGCCGGAAAGCC
>JAZQAP010000711.1:0-1573 GCA_045545275.1 Thermoguttaceae bacterium
CGGCGTCGCATTTTTGCGACCGACCGAGCGCCGAATCGCTCCGCCGGAAACGCTCGACGTCCGCCGCGCTCAAATTTTCGCCGCGCGCCGTCGTTTCGCGACTTCCGACGCCGCGGAGGAACGCCGGTTGCGCCGAGTCGACGACGCGCGAGCCGCCGCCGACGCCGTTGAAACGTTGCGCGATTGGGCGGGCGAGCGAAACGGCGACGAATTTAGCGAAATTTTTGATTGTAACGGCGCGTTGAGCGTCGATTCTTCTTTTTCTTGCGTCGACGCCGCAAACGTCGGACGCGTTTTGAACGATTCTAGCGATTTTGGCGATTCTTTCGACGTTTTCGACGCCGATCTCGCCGCCGCGACCGCGTTTTTGGCCGAATTGAGCGACGAACCGTCCGCGTCGATCGTTCCGGCGGCGCCGTCGACCGCGTTGGACGACGCGGGCGACTTCCGCGACGCCGTCGTTTTTCTCGACGCGAACGCGCTGACGCCGGCTCCGGTCGCCGTCGAAACGGTCGTTTGGGACGCCGCGCCGCGAACGGTCGCCGTCGTCGGAGCTTTTCAAACGGCGTTCGCGCTTTTCGCAACCTTGGGCGCTCGCTTCTTTTGCGTCGATTGGGCGCGATTCTTTGCAATTTGGAACGTCGGACGTCGGGAAAGCGTCGCAAGCGCGGCGCCGTCGACGCGACTTCTTATTTCTTTCGAACGTTGGGGCGCGACGCGAACGCTCGCCGACCTCTCCGTTGTTCGGCTTCTTAATTGATTTCGAGCGCTTAGCAAGCGCGTTTCTTCATTGAATTTGGTTTGCGTTTTCTCGCGACCGCTCGTCAAGGAGCGGGACGGGAGAGCGTTCGTCTATTTCTTGTCGAATTTTTGAATTTTAGTGAAATAACAAAATAATGTTTAGGAAAATTGCTGACGGTTCGGCGCAAAACGCGTCCGAGTTTCCGGTTTCGAACGATTTTAACGGCGCGGCGTCGGCGGCGTTCGGCGACGGCGCGGCGGAGGTTGCGTTCCGGCGCGGCGCCCAAAATTCGCAAATCGCTCAAATTAACGCCGGTTTCGTCCGGTTCGAGCGTCGGCGCGACGCTTGTCGTTCCGGTTTCGGCGCGTTCGGACGACTTCGCGACGCTTGCCGTTCCGGTTTTCCGGTTTCGAGCGATTTTAACGGCGCGGCGTCGTCGGCGTTGGCCGGGGGGGCGGCGAAAGTTAAATTTAAGCGCGGCGCCCAAAATTTGCAAAGGGCCCAAATTAACGCCGGATTTGCGTCGAGCGGAGGACGTCGCGGCGTTTGCGATTCCGGTTTCGGCGCGTTCGGCCGGTTTCACGGCGCTTTCGGTTCCGTTTTCGGCGCGTTCGGCCGGTTTCGCGGCGCTTGCGGTTTCGGCGCGTTCAAAGGACGGCGCGGCGTTCGGCGTTCCGGCTTTGCCGGTTCGAACGGTTTTACCCTCGTCGAATTGCTCGTCGCGATCGCGATTATCGGGATTTTGATCGGTTTGCTCCTCAAGTCGGATCGTAGCCATGTCGTTCTGTGAGCCAAGGAGTTGTCAGGAGCTTTTGTCTTCCTAAGACCGCT
>JAZQAP010000712.1:0-7983 GCA_045545275.1 Thermoguttaceae bacterium
CGTCGAGCGCGCGACGCTCCCGAACCGAGCGGAAGAGCTTAAAGCTCAAATCGCAAAGCCCGACGCAAAACATCGCGACCGTCGCGTATTCGACCGGGTGCCCGGCGCAGTAACGGACGAGCGTCGCGTTGGCGATCAACCCGCCGTTCAACGCGAAGTAAAAGGCGAACGTCGCGCCGAGGCCCCAAAGGATCGGCGAGGCGAGAAAACCGAGGATTTGTTTCTTCATATCGCGGGCAATGCGCCGTTAACGCGGCGAAAATAAAGGCGGTTAAACGGTTAAGCTCTTATAAACGGCGAAGCCGTTAAGCGTTTGGGACGGCTTAAACGACTTAAACGGCTTAAACCGTTGGGTCGGTTTGAGCGGCTAAACGGTTAAGCGAAAATAGGAAAACGCGAGCGACGGTTAAAAGTCGTACCAAAGGCCGACGCCGTATTTGCTTTGGTGGTTGCGGTGGAATTGGTACAAGTCGTCGCCGCCGTTGAAATACTCGAAACCGAGGCGAAGGAGCGAGTTCGACGCGCTCCGCCATTGGAGCCCGGTCTGCGCGGCGAAGTAACCGCCGAAATCGCGCTCTTCGTAAAGATGAGCGTGCGTCGCAAAGAACGGAAGCGCGACCCAATTCGACATATTCGGATTGTACCGCGGCGAATACTCGAATCCGAATTGAAGTTCCATCGGGTCGGTCGTTTCGCCGGTGTGAAACGCTAAGTCGGCTTCGGCGTAAATCCGGACGGCTTCGGTCGGTTTGAAAGCGAGACCGAAGAGAACCGCGTCGCGAGAGTAGTGGACGCGCGGCTTGAAAGCGTCCATTAGGTAGTTGTCGCCGAGGTGCGAGCTAACGTGATAATACCCGGTTTTGAAGCGCCAACGTTTCGTTCCGTAAACGAGCGGGACGCCGGCGCGATAGTCGGTCGCGGCCAAGTTGCGGTTCCGTTCCCAGTCAAGGCGCAGGAGCGCGGCGCCTTCGAGTTCGAGTTCCCAACCTTCGGGGCGAACGACTTCGGTCGTTCCGTAACGGAAGATAGGGGCGCGTCCGCCGAGCGTAATATCCCAAAGCGTTCCGTAATCGTCGTCGTAGGTAATAATGCTTTGGAGGCGCGGCTCTTTGCGCCCGGCCAAGTAGGACGGGTACATCAGCCCTTGCGGAAGGAGTTGCGGAATCCAAGTTTGCGAATCGGAGTCGGTTTCGAGCCAACGTTCGCGGAACGTATCGCCTTCTTTGGCGGCGGTTTCGACCGGATAACCGAAAAGGCCGGTCGAACCTTTGCGCGTTTTTTCGGTTCGGGCTTTTTCGCGGCGAGCGAAGACGTCGGCGGTCGCGGCGTCGAGGAACGCGTCGGAGCCGACGGCGGAGTTCGTCGCGGAAACGTTGGAATCGTCGACGTAAATTTCGTCTTCGTAAACGGTTGCGTCGTAAGTTGTTTCGTCGTAAGGCGCGTCGTCGTAGTAATCGGCGTCGCTTGGGACGGCGTCGAATTCGTCGATTTCCGTTCGCGGCGTCGCGAAGGCGGTCGACGCGAAGAAAGCGCCGACGACGGCGAACGAAAGCGCCGTCGCAACGGGACGGCGCAGTCGCGGAGTCCGTTGGAAAACGTTGAATTTCAACATGTTAAACTCGTTTTGTCGCGTTCGGAGCAAAGGGGGCGCGTCGCGTCGGGCGGCGGCGTTTGAAACGAGCGCGAACGTTAAGTTAAGGGAAACGGGAAAAAGATACCGGCGCAAGATAACAAATTTTGACGACGAACGCAACGGCAATTTTTCGCGGCGTTTTCAAGACGAGAAAATTTAAGGAGAAAGGAAGGTAAGAGCGAAGAAAAACGCGCTTCTTCCGAACGTTCGAAAGAAGCGCGGCGGATTTCGAGTTAACGGTCGAGAAAGCGGCGCTTTAGAAAAGACATTTGAAGCGGCTCGCGGCGGCGCGTTTGTCCGGAGCGTTTAGAATCGCGGAACCGACGGCCAACCGTTCGAACCCGGAGTCGAACGCTTCGTCGCAAGTTTGGAAGTCGACGCCGCCGAACGCGAAGAGCGGAATCGACGGTTCCCCTTCGACGCGGTCGACGATCGTTCGCAAGAGCGCGGTTCCGGTAGGCTCGCCCGTTTGCGACGCGAAGACGGGGCCGACTTCGAGGAAGTCGAGGACGCCGAGTTCGCCGGCGCGCAGGCCCGCCTCCGCTTCTTCGAGCGTCGAAACGGTCGCGCCGAGGAGCGCGTCCGGGCCGAGCGTTTCGCGAGCGACGTTCCAATCGAATCCGCGGTCGACCGTCGCGCCGTCGAAAGAGAGGGCGGCGGCCCAATCGACGTAATCGCGGAGGAAGAGGAGCGGGGGCGACCCGACGTCGCGGGTTTGCGAGCCGGTTTCGCGCCAACGTTTGAAGAAGCGTTCCGTTTGGGCGTCCGGCGCGTCGGCGGAGTTCGGGTCGACGACGATTTGGAAAAGGTCGATATCGGCGCGCAGAAGGTCGCGGAGTTCGCCGTCCGGGAACGCCGGGTCGACGTAAACGCAAAGAGACGCGGTTTCGAGTCGGGCGCGGCGCGCTTCGCGGTCGGTTTTCGGGCGATGAGAACCGCCGAAAATAAAGGGCGCGGCGACCGTTTCGACCGGCGTTTCGAGCGGTTGCGGTTCCGACGTCGGTTCCGATTCGACGGCCGGCGCGACAGGTTCCGGAGTCGGCGCGGGTTCCGGTTCGGTTTGCGCGTCGAACTCGGCGGCGAGTTCTTCGAACGGGTCGGAACCGCGTCGGGCGAGCGCGTCGAACGCGAGCTTTTCGAGCGAATAAGCGGCGTAACGGATTTGCTCCCAATCGCGAGCGGCGTTCGGCGCGACGATTTTCGAATATTCTTCGAGACTGCGCGCCGCTTCTTGGAGTCGAGCGAAGTTCGCGGCCAAGACGTCGGCGAGCGACGTTCGGCGATATTCGTCTTCCGTTTCGACGCGGGTTCCGACGTCGGCGGCGACGTCGCGAGCGTCGAGGCGTTCGCGGCGGTCGAATTTATTTTGCGCGGCGGCGAAACGGTGCCGCGTTTCTTTGAGGCGCGCGGTCAACTCGGCGTCGTCTTCCAAAAATCGGGCCGCGTCCTCGACGACGCGGAGCGCTTCGCGACCGCGGTTGGCGGCGGCGTCCAAAATGCGGTAAATTTCTCGTTTCGACATCGGGGCGACTTTCGACGAAAACGGAAGGACGGAAAATTAAAGGGAAAGAGGAAACGTCGCGGTCGACGGCGCGGACGGAACGCCTCCCCGTCTTAATTTTCTCCTTTTTAACGCGCCGAACAAGGGGGGAACGGAACGAAAAGAGGCTTTTTCGTCTTTTTTTCGCCGTCGCGCAACGGAATTTCCGCGGAGAACGTTTGGAGAAAGAGGGGAAAACGCGAGGTTTGGGCAAAACGACTTTCAAACGTCGCGGCGCGCGAGAGCGCTCCAATCCGCTTCGAGGCGGCGAAGGGCTTCGTCGAGCGGAACGGCCCGGAAGCGTTCCGCGTCGGCGTCGACGCGGCGCTCGACGAGGCGTTTTTCAAGGAGTTTGCGGAGCGCGTCGGACGATTCGAAATCGACGTTGAGATTGAACTTTTCGGCGAGCCAACGTTCGGCGACGTCGTCGAGTTCGCGTTCCGTCGCCCAATCGCCGAGAAGTCGCGACGCGGCGAAGTAACCGAGTAAAAGTTCCTTCGTCTCTTGCTCCTCCGCCATCGCGACCAAAAGCGCGAGCGCGGCGCGGTTCGAGGCGAGCGTTTGGAAATAAAGGGAACTCGAATAACGTTCCAAATATTTCGTCCGACGGTTCAAGAAACCGAACGCGCTTTTAAGGGACGCCGTCGCGAAACTTGCGAGTAAAACGAGAAAACCGACGAGCGTAATCGCCGACGCGAGGAACAACTTCAGCGACGCGGCGACGACCGTCCCGAGGAACCCGCCGCCGATCTTGATTCCGTCGAAGAGCGGAAAAGCCAGTTCGACGCGCGGCGCCGCGAGCTTTAAGTCTTCTAACGGAACGTTTTTAAACAACTTAACGACGATCTCTTGCTCGCGGGCGAAATCGGTCGCGTCGTCGGCGGTCGGCGGCGTTTGCGCGTCGTCGACGAAGCGACGTTCCGAACGCGGTTTTAGGCGAGCCAAAACGCAAACGCGGCTCAACCGTTCGCTCTCGACTTCGACGATTCGACCGGCGCATTTCCAACGCGGATAAGCGACCGGAGGCGTTTTGACGACGCCGCGGACGAAAATGCGGTATTCGAAAAATTCGTCGTAACGAGCGACGACCGGCGCGGAACCCGGTCGTTTTAGGCGCAAACAGCGTTTTAACTCTTCTTTCGGGAGTTCGACGAAGTTGCAAGCGCGCAAAACGTCGAGGACGTCGGCGAAGAGCGCTTCGCGCCGACGCGCCGTTTCCGTCGGCGAAAGAGACGGTTCGGAGAACGCGTCGGCGTCGGAGTCGAACGGCGCGAACGCGTCGTAAAGGCGGCGCTCGGCGCGGAAAAAGTCGTAATGAAGGCGTTCGCCGCAGAGTGCGACGAAATGTCGCGTTTTGTCTTGTTCGAGCGGCGTTCGAGCGGAAGCGACGATCTCCGCGGCGAGAACGGGGAGGCGAACCGGCAAAAAATTTTCGCGCGGCTTTTCGCCGTCGAAGAGCGCGGCGAGGTCGAGACCGCAAACCAAACGTTTCGGACGCAAAAACGGGAGCCAACGCTCGGCGCGAACGAACAAAAATTCGAGCCGTTCGAAAATTAAGTCGAGGAACGGTTCGAGGTCGCTGTTGAGCGCCGCTTTCGGAAGCGCCGCTAATTTGCGGAGCAACGAAGCGGATTTCGGCTGCGCGGGTTGCATCGGACGACGAAGAAATATCGAGAAACGACGAAAAACGAACTAAAAGGAACGCCGTTTGTTTAGTCGACCGTAAAGCGCGAAAACTTGAGCGGCGCGTCCGACGCCGAAACCAACGACGGCGTCGAACGCGAAAAGAACGCGAGACGGCGCGAACGTTATTCGGCGTCGGGTTCGATCGTAATATCGTACTTCATCGAGCCTTTGACGTCGATCGTCAAGCCGCTTTGCTCCGGATTCGAGTATTTCGGCGGAACGTCGTTGACGGTTCCGAGCATCGTCGCGGTCGCTTCGCCGGTCGCGGTTTCTCGTTCGACGTCGCCGAAGCGCATCGTTTCGGTTAGGTAGACTTTGTACGAGCCTTTCGGGACGCCGTCGCCCGGTTTGAGCGTGCGCATCTCGAAGGTTCCGTCGTCTTTGATCGAGCCTTTGCAGATGATTTTGTCGTCGGTGAAGTTGACCGTGCCGACCGTCAGCGGCGAGCCGTCGGCGAACGTAACTTTGCCGGTTACCTTGGGCTTGCCGCAACCGGTCGCGACGACCGAGACGGCGAACAAAAGCGCGCAAAGGGTTAAATAACGAGGAGTTTTCATCGGCGGGCCTTTCCGTCGGTCGAGGTTTTAACGGGAATTAAGTAAAGGAAAACGGAAAGCGAACGCGCTCGGAGCGGAAAGCGGCGAACGCGTTCGTTTTCAACGGTTGAACGAGAATCAGTCGGCTTCCGGGGTTTGACCGTCGTCGACCGTGGCGTAGCGACCGAGGATCGTGTGCGCGGTCGTCGCGGAGAAGTAGCGGACGGAACCGTCGGCGAGGAGGAAGTTCGCGCCGCCCGGGTGCCAAGAGCCGAAACCGCAGTTGATCGACGCGTGATTGTCGGCGGCGAGGTTGTCCCAAGGCCCGGCCAAGCCGTTTTGGAGCGTGCTATACGGTTTGCCGCCTTCCCAATAGTTGACCAAGCAACGGGCGAAGCTGGCGGAGCCGGTCGATTCCGCGCCGCAAAGATACGAACAGTCGTGGCATTGCGACCAGTTGTTCGTCGACGGAGCGGTCGTGTTGCAGACGCCGAGACCGTCGATCGGAATATGTTTTTCGCCGATGAAGAATTGGTTGCTCGTGCCGTCGGTGATGCGGGCCATCGTGTCGCGCGGTTGCCAACGTCCGAACTGTTCGTCTTGGCATTTCGAGCCGCGGAACGGGCCGCGTTGGTACGTTTGACGGTTGTCGTTGCGAATTTCGACGACGCGAACGTAATAGTGCCCGTCGTGGTTCGACGCGGACGATTTGCCGTTTTGGCCGGAGTTCGAGTCGGTCGACATAACGATGGCGTAGTCGGTGCAAGGGCCCGCGGCGCAGTCGCCGGTCGACGTGCTAACGTAATCGATGGCGGCCGGAGAGGAGCGGCGCGTCGGGCAGACCATATACGGAACGGCGGCGAAGCCTTTTTTCTCTTCTTCGGTCAGCGTAACGCCGTTCCAGTTGCCGCCGGTGTTCCAGAAGTATTGGCCGAGCGTAACGAAGCCGCCGGAGCCGGTTTGGTCTTTGCAGAAGCAGTCGTACAACGCTTGTTGTTCGGCGAACGGGTAAATCAGGCCCCAGAACGTCGCGCGGTGCCAAGCGACCGCCGCCGGCGGGAGCCCGTTGCGAGCGTCGTTAAAGTTGTGGATCGCGAGACCCATTTGCTTCATGTTGTTCGTGCATTGCATCCGACGCGCGGCTTCGCGAGCCGCTTGAACCGCCGGCAAGAGCAAGCCGATCAAAATCCCGATGATGGCGATGACGACGAGGAGCTCGACGAGCGTGAAGCCGCGTCGGTAAAATCGGTTTTTCCCCCCCATATTAACAAGTTGGGACGTCATAAGTAACCTTTCGCGTTAAAATATAAAGTAATAAACGGTAATTACGATAATTGCCGAATCGGTTGAAAGGTGAAAATAGGTAGGCCGAATCGAAGCGCGTCGCGCTTGCCGGGAGTTCGGAACGTTATTTTAACGTCGGAACGTTAACGATTAACGCGTCGAAGGCGGCGAGGTTCCGCGTTTCGAAGAAATTTTTGGGAAATAAACGAAAACGGCGGTTAAGGTTGCGACGGTCGGCGCGGCCAACGTTGCGGGCGGCGGCGATCGCGGTGAAAAGTAAGGAAAAGAACGGACGAGACGGAAAAAAGCGGCGATCGCGAGGCGAGTTGGCGAAAAGTTGGGAACCCTTCGGCTTTCCGCCGCTTACAAACGTTATTTTAACGACGGCGCAAGGCGATTGCAAGTTTTTTTTCGCTTTTTTAAAATTTTTTTGAAAAAATTTTCGCGTCGCGCTCCGACGCGTTTGATTTTGCCGTTATCGCTTCAAATAGAAACCGGTGAAACGGTTTTTTGGCAAGCGCGGTAAAAAAAGACGAGAAAATAGGCGCGATTCGGAAATATAGGGAAGGAAAAACGCGCCGAGGGGTTGACAAAACGGGGAAACGCGTAAATAATAACGGCGTGCGCTTCCGCGAATTCGCTAAACGGCGGTTTCGCGCCAACGCGTTTTTCTTTCCGACGGAGCGCGTCGACGCCTTTTATTTCGCGATCCCAAGTAAACGACGTCTTAAGATTTTTCAAGCGAACGAATCGGGCGACCGTTCGACAAGCGTTCTTTACGTCGGAAAATATCGAAAATTTAAAGGAGGTTTTCTGTAATGAAAATCAACAAACGTTTTGCGATCGGGCTCGCGTCGGCGCTTCTCGCGGCGACGTTCGCCTTCGGGACGAACGACGTCGTTCCGTGTTTCGCGCAAGATAACGCTCCGGCGGCGGTCGCCGTTGAAAATACCGAAACCGAAGCTCCGCAAGCCGACGCCGCGCAAGCCGTCGCGACTGAAGGCGAAACGCAAACCGACGCCGCGAACGCCGAACAAGGCGCGGATCGCGTCGGGTTCTTTAGCCTTTTCGGTTTCCTTTGGATTCTCTCGTTGGCCGGAGCGGTCGCCGCGCTCGTTTTCGCGGTGAAGTTCTTCAAGACGATGATGAAGGCCGACGAAGGAAACGAAGAAATGATCAAGATCGCGGCGGCGGTTCGCAAGGGCGCCAACGCGTATCTGAAGCAACAATATAAAGTCGTCGCGATTTTCTTCGTCGTGATTTGGGCGTTCCTGATGTACTTGGCTTGGGGCCCGGGCGTTCAA
>JAZQAP010000713.1:0-5444 GCA_045545275.1 Thermoguttaceae bacterium
CGACGGATCGTGCGGCCAATAGGTAATATCGTAACCGTAACTTTCCCGATTGTCTTGCGCTGTAACGTCGTAGGATTGCGTCGCGACGAGGGAATCCTTTGGCGCGTCGTCGGGCATTGCGGCGACGACAAACGACGGCAATAAAAGAAGTAAAGCGACAAGAATAGAGCGGCTTTTCATTGTAATTTTTCCTTCCTCTTTTAAGCGATATATCGAATAATACGGAATTATTCTTCTACCGACGTAAGCCAAGAGAAATATAGATCTTGGTTGATCTCGAATCCGCTTGTTTTTTGAGGCTCGTATCGTTTGCCGTAGTCGTTATGAGGCGCCGGCGTAACCGAGACAACCTCTCCAACGCTAACAAGCGCTTGGGAGATAAACGTTTGCGCCGCCGCGTTAGCCGCCCCGTAATCTTTTCCATACGATGGATCGTAAATTTTTCCGTTGTATTCGATTAATTCGTGCCCTTTCCAGATATTTTCACGCGGCGTTCCTCCGCCTTGCCCGAGTAACAACGGAGATACTTGGATCGCGTCGTATTGTCCCGGCGTTTCAGGGGACGGCGCGACTGTAATAGAGACCGGAGTCGGAGCAAGACCTTGCGCCTGCAATACGTTTAGCGCAAAGAGTTGCCAATCGACGCAAGTTCCGTCAAGACCGGCGAGTAGAAAATAAGTTCCGGTCAAACCGGTATCAATATAAATTTCGCGCGCTCGCGAAGGCGTATTACACGCTGTCAATGAAGTGTCAAAATATAATTCTTTTAAAATTTCCTCGTCGTCGCCAATTGGAGCCTTACCGTAATACGACAACGTTTCGCCTTCGACAACCGCGCCGTTAACGACGGTTACTTCCTTGATGTTAAGCGATTTAAATTTTCCCCAAATCGCGTCAAAAACATCGGTTTCGGTATTTTTACCGCTCGCCGCCGCGCAACCGGTGTGAACGACGGTGTGATACAAATACGGAGTCGCCGGCTCGTCGTAGGTTACGTACAATGGGTTGATACTGTCGCCGATCTCTCTCACCGTGTCTTCGCCGACGATTTTAAACTCCCAAGTTAGCGTAAAATTGGGGGCGTAATAGGCTTGGCGTTCGTCAAAAATCTCGAGAAAAGTCTTGAAGAATTCTACGTTCGCGCTTCCGTTGTTATAAGCGCTCCAATCGCTTACATAAGTTTCGCCGTCATAGTCCCAAACGGCGCGAATTTCATAAGAGCAAGTCGGATCGATTTCACCGCTAATAACGGCGTCGCAATTTATCGCTTCTTCTTCAACGCAGGCGTAGAGGACGGGAAACGTTAGTTCAGGGTGATTTTTTACCCAATGCGGGTCGTTCCAAGGGGCGGGGTTCGGAGGCGTGGAAGTAATTACCGTCGGATCGGGACAAAGCCCAATATCGTTAAAAGTAACCGAGTCCAAGGAGAACGTGTCGTCGTCGACGATCGACGCGATAATCGGTTCGAGTTCCGCGACGGTTCCGCCGCCGCTCCCATATTCGACGACGGAAAGACCGAGGCTAAAGTCTTCCTTCGCTTCGATTACGGACTCGTTAAGCGGTACGACGTAAAAAGTCGCGCCGCCGGAAACGTCGAAGTAATCGCCGCCGCCGATCGCGTAAGGTTCGACGGGCCCCTCGACGTCGGGACTATTCGCAACGACGATATAATCTTGATTTAGGATAGCGCCGGAACCCGCGGACGGAGTAACGCGGAGGGCGCGGCTGGTCGAACCTAAATTAGGAACGACGACGCTAAAGAACGATTCGGCGATTCCGCCGCCGCTCGGAAAGCCGTCGCATTCCAGAAGCAACGTCGAGCCAAGCGGCGTTATTTGCGAGTAAACCCCGTCGCTCCCGCCGCTTCGCGACGAAACGCCGGTCGCTTCCGCGACGTTTGCCGCCGTGTCGATGTAGTAAAGGTTAGGTTCGCAAACGTTTAAAAACGAAGCGTCGAAGTCGGCGGCGGACGAGTTGTAAAAGACGACGCGTCGGGCGACGGCGTCGGAAGTCGCGTCGGTTTCGTCGGTTGCGTCGTCGAGGTAAGATAACGACGCGGCGTCAAATTCGTCGTCGAGCGACTCGATTTTCACTTGGCCGAGCGCTTCCATTAACTGTTCGAAACTCGGCGGCGCGACCGGTTCCGGCGCTTCGGTTTGAACGCTAAACGACGCGGCGGTGGAAGTTGCGTTAACGCCGGAGACGTCGACGATCGCGGCGTCGGTCGCGAGGACGGACTCCGAAAACGCCGCCGGAGCCGGGTCGGGCCCCCAACTTTCTTCAAGGTTAGTTTCCGCCAACGACGCGGAAACGCCGAACGCGTCAACCGCCAAAAGCGCCCGATTTTCAAGGGGTTCCATCCGGAGACGTCGGCTCTTAGGAGACTGTCGAACGGCGCGTTCGAGAGCGCTCGGACGGTTGGCGAAGAACGGAAAACGGCTCGAAAGGTTGTTGAAGAACGATTTCATTTTAAGCTCCTTTTTAGGAAACGTTGCGAACACGAGACTTGCGGCGCTTGCGCGTCGCGGCGAACTCGGTTCGCGGCTTGAAAGCAGGATACCCAAAATAGAAATCGTCGCTTAAACAGGATCGCGACATTTTCTCTTACGTCTATCACTATAACACGCCGAAAATCCGGCGTCAAGTTTTTTTCTTGAAAATTTCTAAAAAATTCCAAAATTTAAACGACGTCGCAAACGCCGTCGTTATTGACCTTGGACGCCAGACGTCCTACCTCGCGCGACCTTGGACGTCGGGCGTCCTACCTCAAAAACGTTACACGGCGTCGTCGAGTTTTCGTCGGCAACGACACGGCGTCGCAATGCAATCCAACGTCGCCAACGCCGACGTTGTTACGACGCGACGTCGTCAAAGAACGCGGCGGTTTGCGAGGCGACGTTTTGAAACGAATAACGTTCGAGGCGTTCGACGGCGACCCGGGCGAGCGTTTGCGCGTAAGCGTCGTCGTTCCAAAGCGTTGCGATCGCGTCGACCCAAGGCGCGACTTCGTCCGACGTCGGAACCGCTTGCGTCGACGGCGTGTAACTTCGCGGAACGTCGAGCGCAAGTCCCCAACCTTCGACGACTTCCGGGAGCGCGCCGCGATTCGAGCAAACGACCGGGATACCGTTAAGACCCGCCTCGACCGCGACGCGCCCGAACGACTCGGCGCAAAGGGACGGCGCCAATAAAATTCGCGTTTGACGATAAAATTCGCGCGGGTCGTCGACTTGTTGCAGCGCGTAAAGATTCGCCAAGGTTCGCGCTTCCGGGGACGTTGCAAAAGTCGTTATTTTAGAACGACTTTCGACGACGAGAATCGGGATTTCCGGGAAGCGGCGCTCGAGTTCGCGGGCGATTCCAACGAAGAAATAGCGGCCCTTTTCCGGCGACGGGTTGACGAACGTTAAAAAGCGGCGCGAATTCTCGGCGACGCGGAACTTCGAATCGTCGATAAGCGGTGGAATTACGTCGGTTGCGACGTCGAGCTTTTGGCGGTAAAACGACTTCGCGAACTCGGACGGAACGACGATACGGTCGAACTCGGCGAAGAGGTCGCGGCGGTTGTACGCGAAGTTGCAGAGGTAAAAGACGGACGCGGCGCCGAAATTTTTCGCGATTTTCGCCGCCGGAAGCGCCGCCCAATAACCGCCGTAAGTCAAGTAGACATTCGGCTTAATTTCTTGACATTCGTCGAGCAAAAGTTTAAGAAGAAGTTCGCCGGAAGGTCGCGACAAAGCGCCGCGCGGCAAGACTCGCGACGCGGCGTCGTCCTCGAAAAAAACGGTCGCTTCGATACCGTCGTCGAGGAAGCGGACGAGACGGAAGTCGACGCTTCGCCCGGCGAGAACGGCGCGTTTGCGTTCGACGGACGGCGTTATATTACGACGCTTTAACGTCGCGTAAAACGAGTTTTCGTCGACGGTTGCGTCGTCGAAGAGCGAACCGCAAAGAACGCGAACCCGCCAACCGCGGCGCGCAAGTTCGCGAAGAACCTCGCGCGCCGAAATCGCCGCTCCGCTCCCTTGGTCAAGATAGTTGTGAAAAGACGAAAAAAGCAAAGTCGGCGACATTGGGGCAACTTTAAACGTTAGAATTTAACAGGTTCGCAACGTTTCGCCGTCGGTTAACGCGCCGCGATTCGATTGCCGAACGGTTCAACGCGTTTTGTCCGACGGTTCTTTCGAAGGCAAACACTCTTTTGCGATTTCGCCTAAAGTCAACGGACGCGCGCTTTGCAGACCGTCGGCGTCGTAAGGTCGGGAGGTCATGCCAAAACTGGCGCGTTGGCACGCGAACCAAAATTCGCGCAACGCGATCGCGCGCAACCCTTTTTCGGTTTGCGGGCCGCTATGCTCTAAACGCTCGACCATCGTGAGGAAAAGATCCAACTTTTTCGCGTAGCGACGAGTTTCGGCTTCCTCTTCGTCCGACTCGCCGGCTTTAAAATATCGTTCGACGTGCCATTCGGGCAGATCGATCGCAAAGAGTTCGTCGACTTCGGCGACGCGCGCTTGACAGTCGGCCTCCCAAGCGCGTTTCGTTTCCTCAGGGTCGAGGTTCAACGCTTCGAAGGCGATTTCCTCGCTTCCGACGCAAGATTCGATAAGCCGGTTCCAACGGTCTTCCGTCGCTTGCTCGAGACGATATTCGCGGACGAGCGGCGGGATAAAGTTGGGGCAACGGCTGTATTTACCTCGGATATATTCGAACTGCGTTCGCGCTATCGGTTCGTTCGCCGCCCAATCGGCTTTCCATTCGTCGTAATAAGGATAGGTTACGATTTCAAACCCAAAAAACGCGGGAAAAAGATAGGGAATCCTTCTAGTCTTATGCTCGGGGCCTAAACGCAAAGCCGTCATATCTAGTTCCCATTGACGATTATAGGAATATTGAAAGAGCGTGCGGTTTCCGTCGTTTGGCAAACCGCCCGGCGGAGTGGGAAATCGCAACGAATAACTGTAAAGGTCGCGCAAGAAATGGGAATAGGTTTGCGCTTTTCGCCAAGCGTAAATCGCGGTTAGGACAAGCGCGCGTTCTTTCGGCGACAGGGACGCAAACTTCGCGACGCATTCTTCGATCTCGTTTGGCGTCGCGTAACAGGCGGCGGTTTTGAAGCGATAAAAAACGAGATAGCGTTCGAACGTCAAGTCGTAACGCAACCCCCAGCCGACGCGTCTTCCGTTCTCATTTTTGACGGCGAATATCAAGTTGGCCGGAAAGACTTCCATTTGCGCGGCTTCGGTTCGAATCGCTTGCAGAAGCGCGCCGTTTTCCGTCGCTTCAAGAACAGCCGAACGCGCCGACGGATCGTGCGGCCAATAGGTAATATCGTAACCGTAACTTTCCCGATTGTCTTGCGCTGTAACGTCGTAGGATTGCGTCGCGACGAGGGAATCCTTTGGCGCGTCGTCGGGCATTGCGGCGACGACAAACGACGGCAA
>JAZQAP010000714.1:0-2377 GCA_045545275.1 Thermoguttaceae bacterium
CCGACGAGCGCGCCCCTTTCCCTCGCCGACGATTCCTTGACGTCCGAAAGCCTCGCCGCCGACGTCGATTCGCTTCTCGGTTCGCTGACCGGCGACGAACTCTCCGGTCGCGGCGCGAACAAAGCGGCGGCGCTCGCGTCCGGCGGCGGCACCGAAGGAAGCGAAAAATCGGTCGCGCTCGCGCTCGCTTGGCTCGCGGAACACCAACGCGCCGACGGCTCTTGGTCGTTCGGGCATAATTGTCCTTGTTCGGCGCCCGGCACCAAAAACTCGCCGAACGCCGCGACCGCGATGGCCGTTCTCCCGTTCCTCGCGGCCGGACACACGCCGACCGAAGGCAAATACAAAGAAAACGTCGCCGCCGCGATTAATTTCCTCGTCGCCAACGGCAAACAAGAGCAAGCCGGACTCGGTTTCAACGACGAAGGCCAAATGTACGCGCACGGACTCGCGACGATCGCGCTTTGCGAATGTTACGCGATGCTTTCGCCCCGCGCGAAAAAGAAAAATCGCGAACTCGCCTACGCCGCTCAAGCCGCGCTCCGCTTCATCGAAAACGCGCAACATCCGGAAGACGGCGGTTGGCGTTACAACCCGGGCGACGCCGGCGACACGTCCGTCGTCGGTTGGCAGATGATGGCGCTTCGCAGCGGCTACGTCGGTTCGCTCGACGTCTCGCCGAACGTCCTCGACGGCGCGCTCCACTTCCTCCGCGACGAAGTCGGGTTCGAAGGCGGAAGTCGTTATTACTATATGCCGGGAACGGGCGAATCGGGCGCGACCGACGCCATCGGGCTCCTTTGCCGACTTTACCTCGACTGGCGCCCGGATAACGAAAACCTCCTTAAAGGCGCCGATCGTCTCGTCGAAACCGGGCCGAATTTCGGGAACCCTTATTACAACTACTACGCGACGCAACTCGCCCATCACGTCGGCGGGTCGCGCTGGGTGCGTTGGAACGGGGCGATTCGCGACAAATTGATCGAAACGCAGGTTCTCGAAGGACACGAACGCGGAAGTTGGTTCCCGGAAAACGCCGACGGGCACTGCCAAACCGGCGGAAGACTTTACGCGACCGCGCTGAACTGCCTAATCCTCGAAGTTTACTACCGACACTTGCCGATTCACCAAAAGATTCAAAGCGAACCGGATTTCGACGTTGATTTTTCGCTCGAATAATCCGAAAAAACGGCGCTCGCGGCGTCGACGTTTCCGCGACGCCCTAAAATTTCCGCGCGCGCCGTTGTTTTCTCCGCAAACGTCGTTATACTAAAGAAAGGCGACGCGAACGCCGCTCGCCGCTTCCTTCCCTTTCCTCGCGACCTTTCCCCAATGAAAAAATGCGAACGTTGCGGCGCGTCGAACGCGGAACGCGCCCGCTTTTGCTCGAACTGCGCCGAACCTTTCGCGACCGCGCCCGACTCGCCTTCCGCCTTGCCGTCGAGTTCCCCGACGCCCGCCGCGCAAGCTCAAACGCCGAAACCTAACGCGCTCCTTCCGGCGCCGGTCGTCGATTCGACCTTCTCGAACGCGCCTCGCGTCGAATCGACCGACGACTTTTACCGAGCGTTGGCGACGATTTGCGCGACGCTCGGTCGCGTTTGCGCGTTCCTTTTCGGTCGTTTTTTTACGTTCTTAGGTCGTTGCGCCGTCGGACTTTGGCGCGCTTCGGAAACGTCGCGGTCTCGTTTCCTCGTCGGGACGTCGCGGCTCGGTCGGGACGCGTTGCGCTCCTTCGCCTACCTTTTTACGCCGTCGACGCGTTGGCCGGAAAACGCGCCGCCGAACTTCCTGCTCCCGAGCGTCGTTCTTTTTTTCCTTTGGCGACGGCCTTTCGCGCTCGTCGCCGTCGTTTACTCGATTTTAGCGACCGAAGCGCGTTCTTCCGACGCGCCGAGCGACGAACGCCGTCGCGCCGCCGCGGCTCGCAACTGGATTTTCCTCGAACTCCTTTTCGTCGCGATAAAAGCGCTTTTCGAGGCGTTCGGCATGACGCTTCCCGTCCTGAAAAAGCTCTTTTTCTAACCCGCGCGCAACCGCTTAACCGTTTTCCGACAACGCCTTAAACCATCGACCGAGAAATGACGAACAAATGCGATAAATGCGGCGCGCCGACGCGTTGGTACGACGAAAGATGTCCCGCTTGCGGCGCCGTCCGAGCGGTCGAACTCCCGACGACGCCGATTCCTCTTCCTTGTTTTACGCCCTCCGCCGTCGCTCCGCTTCCGCCCTCCCCCGAAGTCGCGAAAGAGACGAAAGCGGCCCAAAATAGCGAAGTCCCGGAAGAGACGGAAGCGACTCAAAATAGCGAAGTCCCGGAGGAGACGAAAGCGGCCCAAAATAGCGAAGTCCCGGAAGAGACGGAAGCGACTCAAAA
>JAZQAP010000715.1:0-2068 GCA_045545275.1 Thermoguttaceae bacterium
GTCGCCGACGTCAAGAAATTTTCAACTTTAAGAACCGATTTTCGCAAAATATAGAAAAAAACGGACGCTCCGTTCGCAACGCCCGTCGACAAAGTTTGCGCGACCGTTAACGTCGCGTCGTTCGCCGCCGAAATCAGTCGGTCAGGTCGAAGTTGATCGTGTTGTCGCCCGGCGCGACCGTCGCGGTCAAACCGGAGGTTTCCGGAGCGCCGAATTTTTGCGGAAGAACGTACTCGACGTCCATTTCTTCGATTTCTTGGCCGTTTTCTTGAATCATATTGCCGGTCGGGACGCTCTTAACGCAGTCGATCGTTACCTTGTATTCGCCCGGCGTCGTTCCGGCGTCGGCGGCGCCGAGGAGCGTTTGAAGTTTGTACTCGCCCTTTTCGTTCGTTTTGCCGTAAGACTGCGAACCGGTCGCGTCGGTCGGGATGAATTTGACGGTCGCGTTGGCCAGCGGCTCGCCGTTGTAGGTGATAACGCCGGTAACGCCCTCGGTCTTAATCGCCTTGGAGCAGGCCGGGAGAACCGCCAACATCGACAGCGCGACGAGGCAAAGCGCGAAATTTTTCATCGTTTTTATCCTTATTTATTAATAACGTTGTTTTCGGGAGGAAATTTTGCGCAAAACGGTTCGCCGGAGCCTTGCGACCGCGCGACGAACCGTTTTTTACGCTTGCGTTAAATTAGCGAACTTAGCGAAAGCGCGCCGATTAGAGCGTCGTGTTCGTTTCGCCGTGTTGCGGGGTGGCCAACGCGCCCCAGACGCCGTGCGTCGACGGGCCGACCCAGTGGTGGCCTTCGCCGCCGTTGTTCGGGTGGCCGAGTTTGTTCGAGACGTCGCCGCAGTCGACCGTTTCGCTGACGAAACGGACGGAACCGTCGCACATCACGACGTTGACGCCGCCGGAGTGGTTCGACGAAGCCGCGACGCACATGCAGGAGTTGTTTTCGCTCGTATTGCCTTCTTGGTGGCAGCTCGGGGAGTTCGGCGGAACGGCGGCGTGGAAGTTGGTGTAAGCGGCGCGAGCGTCGGCCCAACGGCGGCCTTTGATCGCCCAGGTGCTGGACGCGTTCGTCATGCCGTCGGTTCCGCGGGTCGCGAGGCAGTTGGCGGCGGCCAAACCGTGAATACCGGCCGCGGCGATCGTGCTCTTGACTTTAACGTCGCTCCCGGAGGAGTTCGACGCGAGGATTTCGCTGAAGAGCATCGTGTTGCTCGTGCCGTCCGTGATGGTGGCCAGCGACATGCGACCGCCGATCGCGCCGTCGAAGAAGACGCCGCGTTTGTTCTTATTTTCGCCCCAGTTCGTGCCGATCATCCAGTCGCCGCGGCTGGCCGCGTAGTTCGAGCAACCGGAGAGCGAACCGTCGTTCGGCGTCACGCTGTTGCCGTCGGACGGGCAGAGATACGCCGGAACCGTATAAGTGAACGGGTTGCGGGAACCGTCGTACATATTCGCCGCGCTCCAAGAAATCGGAATCGTGCGATGGTTGTTGTAGTCGGTGTTGTACGGATTGGCGTTCGCGGCCGCTTCGCAGTAACCGGTGATCGTTTCCATCAACGCGGTTTGTTCGATGTACGGAAGCAACAGCGAAAAGACGGAGTACGTGTCGACGACGTCGATGCGTTCCTTCGTGCCGTATTTGCAAAAGCCCTTGATCCAAAATTCGTCGTTGTTTTGGTTCGGCAGGCGTTTGTGCGCGTCCTCAAAGTTTTGAACCGCGAGGCCGAGCTGTTTCAGATTGTTCGTGCATTGCATGCGTCGAGCCGCTTCGCGCGCCGCTTGAACGGCCGGAAGGAGCAAACCGATCAAAATGCCGATGATCGCGATAACGACGAGAAGTTCGACGAGAGTAAAACCGTAGAGTCTACCCCCCCCCCCCAGTTTAACATTGCGAGCCATTTTCAAAAGTTCCTTTCAAAAGGGGCGGCGCGCCGCTTTCCCTCGTATTACTATAGGGCGCGGAAATAAAAAAACCGACGCGCCCCGCGCGCACGCCGAACGTTCGACGCAAAGAACGCCAAGTCGACGCGAAAAAACCGCGACGCCGCGTTAGAGTGAAT
>JAZQAP010000716.1:0-2747 GCA_045545275.1 Thermoguttaceae bacterium
GTTTCCTCCGCCGGAGCGGTTTCTTGCGCCGGAGCGGCTTCCTCCGCCGGAGCGACTTCCTCCGCCGGAGCGGTTTCTTCCGCCGGAGCGGTTTCTTCCGCCGGAGCGGCTTCCTCCGCCGGAGCGGTTTCTTCCGCCGGAGCGGTTTCTTGCGCCGGAGCGGCTTCTTCCGCCGGAGCGGCTTCTTCCGCCGGAGCGGCTTCTTCGACCGGAGCGGTTTCTTGCGCCGGGGCGGTTTCTTCCGCCGGAGCGGTTTCTTCCGCCGGAGCGGTTTCTTCCGCCGGGGCGGCTTCTTCAACCGGAGCGGCTTCTTCCGCCGGAGCGGGTTCTTCCGCCGGAGCGGTTTCTTGCGCCGGAGCGGCTTCTTCCGTCGTCGAAACGCCGTAAATGCGCGCGGCGAGTTTCTTCGAAACTTCTTCCGAATCGTCGCATTCGGCTTGAACCAGCTTGCCGTCGAGGGTAACGGCGCAAATGAATTCGCCGAACGCGTCGCTCGGTTTCGCCGGATTGAAGACGAATTCTTCCGGGCGCGTCCATTCGACGGCGTTCGCTTCGGCGGCCAAAACGACCGACAAAATCGGTTTTTCCGGGTTCAGGTCGTCGAGCGTCAACGGTTCGACGCGACCGAACGGCGCGTTTTGACCGGTGAAGACGAGGAACGGCGTCGACGTTTTCGCGACGTCGCCAAACGGCGCGGCGAAAATCGACGGCATTTTCTCAAGGAGTTTAATGTTGTTTTCGCCGTTCCAAGGCTCGTCGAGTTTAAATTCCTCGTACAACTTTTGGCCTTCGGCGCCCAAAACCGGGAGAAGCGCGACGCGCCAGCTCAAGAGCGGCGTTCCGTCGGCGGCGCGAATCGGGGCCGGGAACTTTTTGTTCTTCATCAGGTAAGCGTTAAACGCTTGACCGAGAGCGGTTAACGCGTCTTGCGCGCCGCCGTATTTCGCGTAAATCTCCGATTGACGGCGGAACGAGTTCATATTCTCGCAAGCGTCGACGAAGAAAGCGAGCGTTTCCGGCGAGTTTTTCAACGTTCCGACGACGCGGTCGCCTTCGGTCGCGAGGTTCGCCGATTTGAGAATCGTTCGCAGTTTTTCGAACGTCTCGACCGCTTCCGTCGCGGCGGCTTGTTCGCCTTGCGGAAGCGCGGAGCCGAGCCCGTCGACCGCTTCCATCAGCGCGCCGCCGATCGCCTTGCGCAACGTTTCGGCGCCTTCGGTCGACTTCGCGTCGACGACGAGCGTTAAAATCGCGCCGTCGGCGGAGTTCGCGTCGACGACGAAATGGAAGCCGGAGACGTTCGGTTGCATCGCTTCGACGAGCGCCGGAGTCAACGGAACCGGCGGCTGAACGAGCGCGGTCGTCGCGACGTCGAAGTCGAAGTCGTAAAGGAAGGCCGCGTCGAGCTTTTCGAGCGGAAGCCGTCCGACGCGTTGCGCCGCGACGCCCCGTTCGTCGCCGGTTTTACCGCTAAAATAAGCGTCGAGCGCGGTCGGCGAGCCGGAGAAGAAAACGACGGAGTTCGGCGTCGGGAAGGCGAGACCGGCGAGCATTTGGTCGACGCGACCGAACGTTTGGCCGGTTTGGTCGAGCGGAACCGGAAGGGCGTTTTCCAAGACGCGAACGTCGACGGCGCCGATTTTTTGCGTTTTAACGGCGTTCGGGTCGGCGTTTTTGAAAATTTTCGCGTCGAGCGCCGCTTGGTCGACCGGTTCGGGGAAGCGGAGGTAAACGACTTCGGACGGCGTCGGGAACCCTTCTTGAAGCGGTTCGCCGGTTTGCGCGTTTTTCAGCGTTTCGAGCGAAAACGTCTTGCTCGCCAACGCTAAGTCGGCGCCGTCGAGAAGTTCCGGAAGCGGAAGCTGCAGCGACGCGTTCGCGAACGTTTCGAGCGCGACGGCGCCGTTTTCAAGGTTGCGAAAACGTTCCGGACGAACGACTTGAACGGAGTAAGCGTTCGGTTGGACGAACTCGGTCGGGAGGTCGTTTTTCGCTCCGAGCGCGGCGAGTTGTTCCGCCGAGAGGAAACGAATTTCGGTCGAAAATTGCGGGAACGCCGGGGCGTCGCCGATTTGCGCGACCGCGTTCGGGTCGGCGTTTTCCGCTTCCGGCGCCGATTTTTGGCAACCGACGAAGGCCGAAACGCTCAACAACAGGCAACCCGTTCCGACGACCGCGCGGCGAACCGCTTTAGAAGTCGATAATTGCGACAAAAGCGAACGAGACATTTTAAAAATCCTTTAACGTTAAATTTAATTGTCGGCGACGCAAAAAGGAACGCGTCGCCGCAAATGATTTTCGGAAGGGAAAAGGGAATTAGTCGCGCGAACCGCCGTCCGGACGCCCGGCTCGACCGCCCGGTTTCTTACCGCCGCCGAAACCGCCGCGTCCGCCCGGACGCCCGCCGGAACCCGATTTTTTGCCGTCGAACGAACCGCCGGAACGTCCGACGCGACCGCCCGGTTTCTTGCCGTCGCCGTTGTTAAAACGTTTCGAACCGCCGGAAGACGCGCCGTTCGAACGGGAATCGCCGCCGTCGGAACCGAATTCGCGACTCTTGCCCGTCCAACCGCGCGGCGCTTTGCCGTTGCGGCGGGCGAAAACGCGCGCTTCGCCGTCCGACGCTTCGCCGTCGAAACCGCCGCGACGGTCTTGCGCGTCGACAAATTTGCGCTCCGGTCGACGGTTGCGGTCGTCGCGTCCGCCTTTGCCGCCTCGACAAGTCGGGGGCCAAGCGGTCTTAGGGA